>NZ_CP109017.1:3227500-3477500 GCF_036226765.1 Streptomyces sp. NBC_00670 | reverse complement strand
AAGGGTGTAGGCCGGACGGTAGGTAAATCCGCCGTTCATGGGGCTGAGACCTGATGCCGAGCCGATTGTGGTGAAGTGGATGATCCTATGCTGTCGAGAAAAGCCTCTAGCGAGTTTCATGGCGGCCCGTACCCTAAACCGACTCAGGTGGTCTGGTAGAGAATACCGAGGCGTTCGGGTGAACTATGGTTAAGGAACTCGGCAAAATGCCCCCGTAACTTCGGGAGAAGGGGGGCCACACCTGGTGAGAGGACGTGCTCCTTGAGCTGGGGGTGGCCGCAGAGACCAGCGAGAAGCGACTGTTTACTAAAAACACAGGTCCGTGCGAAGCCGTAAGGCGATGTATACGGACTGACGCCTGCCCGGTGCTGGAACGTTAAGGGGACCGGTTAGCTCACTTTCGGGTGGGCGAAGCTGAGAACTTAAGCGCCAGTAAACGGCGGTGGTAACTATAACCATCCTAAGGTAGCGAAATTCCTTGTCGGGTAAGTTCCGACCTGCACGAATGGCGTAACGACTTCTCGACTGTCTCAACCATAGGCCCGGTGAAATTGCACTACGAGTAAAGATGCTCGTTTCGCGCAGCAGGACGGAAAGACCCCGGGACCTTTACTACAGTTTGATATTGGTGTTCGGTTCGGCTTGTGTAGGATAGCTGGGAGACTGTGAACATCGGACGCCAGTTCGGTGGGAGTCGTCGTTGAAATACCAGTCTGGTCGTGCTGGATGTCTAACCTGGGTCCGTGATCCGGATCAGGGACAGTGTCTGATGGGTAGTTTAACTGGGGCGGTTGCCTCCTAAAGGGTAACGGAGGCGCCCAAAGGTTCCCTCAGCCTGGTTGGTAATCAGGTGGTGAGTGTAAGTGCACAAGGGAGCTTGACTGTGAGACCGACGGGTCGAGCAGGGACGAAAGTCGGGACTAGTGATCCGGCGGTGGCTTGTGGAAGCGCCGTCGCTCAACGGATAAAAGGTACCCCGGGGATAACAGGCTGATCTTCCCCAAGAGTCCATATCGACGGGATGGTTTGGCACCTCGATGTCGGCTCGTCGCATCCTGGGGCTGGAGTCGGTCCCAAGGGTTGGGCTGTTCGCCCATTAAAGCGGTACGCGAGCTGGGTTTAGAACGTCGTGAGACAGTTCGGTCCCTATCCGCTGCGCGCGTAGGAGTCTTGAGAAGGGCTGTCCCTAGTACGAGAGGACCGGGACGGACGAACCTCTGGTGTGCCAGTTGTTCTGCCAAGGGCATGGCTGGTTGGCTACGTTCGGGAGGGATAACCGCTGAAAGCATCTAAGCGGGAAGCCTGCTTCGAGATGAGGACTCCCACCCACTTGATGGGGTAAGGCTCCCAGTAGACGACTGGGTTGATAGGCCAGATATGGAAGCACTGCAAGGTGTGGAGTTGACTGGTACTAATAGGCCGAGGGCTTGTCCTCAGTTGCTCGCGTCCACTGTGTTGGTTCTGAAACCACGAACAACCGCTGCCATGTGAATGGTGTGCCGGGTTGTGTGTTTCATAGTGTTTCGGTGGTCATAGCGTAGGGGAAACGCCCGGTTACATTCCGAACCCGGAAGCTAAGCCTTACAGCGCCGATGGTACTGCAGGGGGGACCCTGTGGGAGAGTAGGACACCGCCGAACAATACGTGTAGAAAAGCCCCTGTACCGGGTTGTCCGGTGCAGGGGCTTTTTTGCGTTTCTTGGGGCGTTGCTTCCAGGTAGCGTGGCCGTCATGAAGCACGTGATCCGACCCATACGTACCGATGAGTGGCCGGCCGTGAAGCGGTTGCGGCTCGAGGCGTTGCAGGACCCGCTGGCCCATCTCGCCTTTCTGGAGACGTACGAGAACGCCGTCGCGAGGCCGGATGCCTATTGGCAGGAGCGGACGTCGACCGCGGCGGAAGGGACGCTCGAGCGGCAGCAGTTCATCGCCGAGGGGCCGGACGGTGAGTGGGACGGTTCGGTGACCGTGATGGTGGAGGCGGCCGGGACGGAGGACTTCCTCGGGCAGGTCGTGGAGCGCGACCAGGGGCATCTGGTGGGCGTCTTCGTGCGGCCGGAGCAGCGTGGCAGCGGTTTGGCGGGGGCGTTGTTCGATGCCGCGCTGGACTGGTCGTGGGGGCTTGGGCTGCACCGCGTGCGGTTGTTCGTGCACGAGGACAACGGGCGGGCGGAGGCGTTCTACCGGAAGGCCGGGTTCGTGCCCACCGGTGTGACCGGTCCTGTGCCCGGTGACACCGGCCACCGCGAGCGCGAGTTCGTCATGCGGCGGTCGGCAAGTGGCGCCTACACCGGGAGCTGATAGCGCGGCCAGCGGGAGCGGAGCTGTTCGCGGGAGCGGAGCAGGGCGAGGGTGGGGAGGCCGCGGTCGGCCCCCGCGTCCAGGAGGTCCGGCAGCTGGGGGAGGGGGGCCACCGCCGCCACGTCCTCGAGGACGAGGGCAAGTGGTGGGTCGAGGCGACCGGCGGATGACCGTTCGGCCATGCGGCGGCCGCGCTCGACCACGTGTGCGACGAGGGCCGTCAGCAGGGGCATCGCGCCGGGATGCTGCCTGGGGTCCTCGATGGGTTCACCGACCACATAAAGCGTTCCCCCTTCGTTGGCGAAGGAATCCAAGGCGAGGGCGTCACTTCGGTTGGGAGTGCAGGCCTCGCGGATATTGACCGTGAACAGTGAGGACAGTGCGCGGGCCGTCAACTCCTGTGCCATGTCACGGCGGTCGGGGTGCGAGGTGAGGGCGGCCTCGAGTTCGCCGGCCGTGCCGGGGGAGGCCTTGGGGTTCGTCCGCAGTGCTCGTACGGCCTCCTGGACGCCGGTGCCCTGGGCCCAGCGGTGGAGGTGGCGGACGGTGCGGCCGTCCACCGCGGCGGCGTGCAGATAGCAGCGCAGCAGGGTCTCGGCGGTGTCCGCGAGGGCCTGGTCCATCTTGGCGGTGGGGCGGACGGGGGCGAGGAGCGCCTCCGCGCGGGCCTTCGCCGTCGTCTTCTCCTCGCAGCCGGCCGAGGGGGACCAGTGGAGCCGGGCCGGGGTGTCACACAGGTGTGAGGGGTCGTAGAGGAGTACGGGGCCGAGCTTGGCGCGGGCGTCCTTGGTCTCCGCCCACAGCGTGGGGTCAGAGGTGACGACGAGGGCGGGGCCCGCGGCGTCCCGTACGGCCTGGACGGCCGCGGGGCGCCGGGAATCGGCGTGGCCGAGGAGGACCGAGGGGTGCTCCCAGCCGCCGGGCGCGGCCACCGCCGCGGGGACCGGGCCGGCCGCCCCGGGGCCCGAAGCCCCGGGCCCCGGCGTCGCCGGGCTGTCGTCCCCTGTCGTCGCTGTGTCGTCCACCGCTGGACGTGGGGCCGGCACCCCGGGCGCCGGCGGTGCGGTCGGTGGCGTAGGCGAGGCCGGTACCGCCTGTTCCACCGGAGCAGGCGCCTGCGCCAAGGGCCCAGCAGGCCCGACAACGGGCCCCGCCTGTCCCGAAGGAGCCGCTGGCCCCACGGGCCCCGAGGAAGCCGCCCGCTGCACCGGCGCCTCCGGCGCCACCCCCCGCATCTCCCGCCGCCCGGCCCGTACCGCTCGCCATCTCGTCCACGTGCCCATGACGAACACCGTCAGGACGAACAGGATCATCAGCTGGGCGATGAACAGGCCCCAGAACAGCCCGTACCCGGAGAGCTGGTCCGCCGGGGTGTCCGGCCAGGCGCCCCGGACGTCGTGCGGGTGGCTCATGAGGTGCCGCATCGCCAGCGGGGTGCGCGAGAACGTCACGGCGTGCGGCCAGCCGCCGGCGCTGAACAGGCCGGAAAGGCCCGTGGCCGTCCACACCAGCACCGTCGTGCCGAGCAGGAACAGCAGAATTCCTATGAGCAGCCCGTCGGGGACGCCGCCCCGGCCGCCGTTCGCGTTGCCGTCGTCGTACTGTCCGCCCTGCTGGTGACCGCGGTCTCCCGGTCTCATGTCGGGTCCACGCCTCCCCGCTGTTCCCGCGCCCTTGCCCACGCCCGGCTGCCGGACGGCGCCGACGGGCCGAGGCCCGCGCCGTCCCGTTCACCGCTCACCCTCTTTTACGCCACTGTCGACTCCGAGGAGCCGTCGAGGCCGCTCAGTTCGCCCAGATGGTGTTCCATGAAGGCTGCAGCCCGCTCCTCCGCCTCCAGTTCGGCGGCGCGCAGGGCGTCGTCCTCGGGGTGGTCGAAGGACGACTCGGTCATCGCGCGGTCGGTGAAGACGAGTGGGCGTTCGGTCTCGGTGATCAGGTGTTTGACGACCTGGACGTTGCCGTTGACGTCCCAGACCGCGATGCCGGGCGTGAGCGTGGGGATGATCTCCACCGCCCAGCGGGGCAGGCCCAGGACGCGGCCGGTGGCCCGTGCCTCGTCGGCCTTCTGGGCGTAGATGGTGCGGGTCGAGGCCATCTTCAGGATGGCCGCGGCCTCCTTGGCCGCCGCGCCGTCGACGACGTCGGACAGGTGGTGGACGACCGCCACGAAGGACAGGCCGAGCCGGCGGCCGAACTTCAGCAGGCGCTGGAACAGCTGTGCGACGAACGGGCTGTTGATGATGTGCCAGGCCTCCTCGACCAGGAAGATGCGCTTCTTCCGGTCGGGGCGGATCCAGGTGTGCTCCAGCCAGACGCCGACGATCGCCATGAGGATGGGCATGGCGATGGAGTTGCGGTCGATGTGGGAGAGGTCGAAGACGATCAGTGGGGCGTCGAGGTCGATGCCGACCGTGGTGGGGCCGTCGAACATGCCGCGCAGGTCGCCGTCGACCAGGCGGTCCAGGACCAGGGCGACGTCCAGGCCCCAGGCCCGTACGTCGTCCAGGTCCACGTTCATCGCCTCGGCGGATTCGGGCTCCGGGTGGCGGAGCTGCTCCACGATGTCCGTGAGGACCGGCTGACGCTCGACGATCGTCTCGTTGACGTACGCGTGTGCGACCTTGAGGGCGAAGCCGGAGCGCTCGTCCAGGCCGTGCCCCATCGCGACCTCGATGATGGTGCGCAGCAGGGCGAGCTGGCCGGTGGTGGTGATGGACGGGTCCAGCGGGTTGAGCCGGATGCCGTGGTTCAGGGCCGCCGTCGGGTCCAGGCGGATCGGCGTTATGCCGAGCTCCTCGGCGATGAGGTTCCATTCGCCGACGCCGTCCTCGCCCTGGGCGTCCAGGACGACGACCTGGCGGTCGCGGAAGCGCAGCTGGCGCAGGACGTACGTCTTCTCCAGGGCCGACTTGCCGTTGCCGGACTCCCCCAGGACCAGCCAGTGGGGGGCGGGGAGCTGCTGGCCGTAGAGCTGGAAGGGGTCGTAGATGTAGCCCTTCCCGGAGTACACCTCACGGCCGATGATCACACCGGAGTCGCCGAGGCCGGGGGCGGCGGTGGGCAGATAGACGGCCTGGGCCTGGCCCGTGGAGGTGCGGACCGGGAGCCGGGTGGTCTCGACCTTCCCGAAGAGGAAGGACGTGAAGGCTTCGGTGAGGATGGACAGCGGGTCCCGCATGGGGCAGCCCTACCTTCGGATGCCGGTGGCGAACGGAAGAGTGTTCACGAAGGCGCGATGGTGCTCGCGGTCGCACCACTCCAGCTTCAGGTACGACTTTCCGGCCGAGGCGCGGATGGTGCGCTTGTCGCGGGCCAGGGCCTCGGGGGTGCGTGAGGAGACGGTGATCCAGCCGACCAGGTTGACGCCGGCCGCACCGCTGGCGAGGTCCTCGCCGCGCTGGTCGAGCCGGTTGTTGGCGGCCATGTCGCGCGGGTCGACGGTGCGGTTCATCTTGGCGGCGCGGCTGGCCTCGGCGACGTCGTTCGTCTTCTCGGTCAGCATGCGTTCGATGGCGATCTCGGTGGGTTCGAGGTCCATCGTGACGGCGACGGTGCGGATCACGTCCGGGGTGTGGACGAGCAGCGGCGCCAGGAAGTTCACGCCGACCGGGGTCATCGGCCACTCCTTGACCCAGGCGGTGGCGTGGCACCAGGGCTCGCGGGTGGTCGACTCGCGGGTCTTGGCCTGGAGGAACGTGGGCTCCATGGCGTCCAGTTCGGCCGGCCAGGCGTTGCGCTTGGTCATCGCCTGGATGTGGTCGATGGGGTGGTCCGGGTCGTACATGGAGTGGATCAGGGAGGCGAGCCGGCCCTGGCCGAGCGGCTGACGGACCCGGATGTCGGCCTCCTGGAGGCGCGAGCAGATGTCGGTGAGCTCGCGGGCCATGACGACGGCGAGCCCGGCGTCGCGGTCCAGCTTCTGGCCGTGCTGGGAGCGGGCGGCGCGCGCCATCGCGTTGGCCTCGGCGGCCAGCTCGCGGGTGAAGTGCATGCAGGCGACGAGGTAGGCGCGGTGCTGCTCGCTGCTGGTGGAGACCATGGACTGCAGTTCGTCGTACGAGCGCTGCAGCCAGCCCGGGGAGCGCTCGTCGCCGCGTACGGCGACGTCCTTGGCGTGGGCGTCGGGGTCGGCGGGCAGGGTGCGGGCGAGCATCTGGAGCCGGGTGACGAAGCCGTCGCCGTTGGCCACGTGCTTGAGGAGGGTGCCGAAGCGGTCGACGAGGGCCTCCTGGTCCTCGCTGTCGCGCAGGCCGACGCCGGGGCCCTCGATCTCGATGGCGGCGGTGACCGTACGCCGGTCGGCGTGCAGCAGGACGGCGATCTCGTCGGGGCCGAAGGGGGCGGCGAGCCAGGAGATGCGGCCGATGCCGGGCGGCGGGCCGATCTCGACCTCGCGGCCGTCCAGCCGGGTGCCGGCCTCCATGGCGACGCTGCGGTACGTGGCGTTCCGCTTGACCGTGCGCTTGTAGCTGCGGTTGATCTCGAACCACTTGTAGACCGTGCGGCGCCGGTAGGGCACGTAGACGGCGGCGAGCGCGAGCAGCGGGAAGCCCATCAGGAGCACGATGCGCAGGGGGAGCACCGGGACGAGGAGCCCGCACATCATGCCGAGGAACGCGCCCGCGATGATCAGGGCGATCTCGCCCGTCTCGCGGTTGCGTCCGATGATCGCGTTCGGCCGGGCGCGGCCGATCAGATAGGTCCGGCGGGGCGCGATCGGATGCGACAGGTGGGACTCGGTCGTCAACGCCCTTCACCTCCCGTGCTCTTGGTACCGCTGTTGCGGGCGTTGCTGGCGTGTGGCGTGTTGACGGGGCTCGGACGCGGTGCGGCCGCGGGGGAGGGGACTGCTCCCCCGCCGCCGTTCCCCGTACGAGAGCTGTGGGCGGCGACGCCGCCGGAGGCGGGGTTGGACGGGCGGGCGCCGCCGGACGCGGAGCCGCCGCCCCCGCTGTTGTCGGCGCGGGTGCTGTGGGCCTTGATGCCCTGGGCGACGAAGGTGGCCGGGGAGCTGATGACGGCCGCGGCCTTGTTCTCGGCGCCCTGCATCATGCGGTTGTTGCGGCCGGCCGCGATCTCGTCGCCGAAGCCGGGCACGAAGCGGTAGATCATGGCGCTGGCGAAGATGGCCAGCAGGATGATGGCGAGCCCGGAGACGACCGCGGAGAAGGCGTCCGGGCCGTCGTCGGAGGAGAGCGCGCCCGCGAGCCCCAGGACGATGACGATGACCGGCTTCACCATGATCACGGCGATCATGATGCCCGCCCAGCGGCGCACATGGCTCCACAGGTTCTTGTCGACCAGGCCGGCGTAGACGACCGTGCCGAGCAGGGCGCCGACGTAGAGCAGGGCGGCGCGGATGACGAGCTCCAGCCAGAGGACGCCGGCGGCGAGGATCGACACCAGGGAGACCACGATCAGCATGATCGGGCCGCCGCCGATGTCCTGCTGCTTGCTGAGCGCGCCGGAGAACGTGCCGAAGAAGGTGTCCGTCTGGTCGCCGGTCGTCTTGGCGAGGACGTCGGTGACGCCGTCGGTGGCGGAGACGACGGTGTAGAGGATCAGCGGGGTGAAGGCGGAGGCCAGCACCGTCAGCCACAGGAAGCCGATGGCCTCGCCGATCGCCGTGCCGAGCGGCACGCCGCGGACGGCGCGTTTGGCGACGGCGAGCAGCCACAGCACGAGGGTGAGGATCGTGGAGGCGGCGAAGACGACGGCGTACTGCTGGAGGAACTTGGTGTTGGTGAAGTCGACGGTGGCCGTGTCCTTGACGGCCTCGGACAGCTTGTCGACGGTCCAGGAGGCGGCGTCGGCGCAGCCGCGGGCGAGGGAGGAGAGGGGGTCGAGGGTGTCGCTGACGCCGGGGGAGGTGGAGGAACCCGATCCGTCGGTGGA
Source organism: Streptomyces sp. NBC_00670 (assembly GCF_036226765.1). Classification (NCBI taxonomy): domain Bacteria; kingdom Bacillati; phylum Actinomycetota; class Actinomycetes; order Kitasatosporales; family Streptomycetaceae; genus Streptomyces; species Streptomyces sp. NBC_00670. The sequence continues at coordinate 3,469,302 of NZ_CP109017.1, read as the reverse complement.
GGTGTTGCCCCGCTCGCAGTACTTGCGGGCGTCGCTGATGATGTTCTTGCAGTCCTCGTCGCCGCTCGGGGTCGCCGAGGGCGAGGGATCGGCGAAGGCGCGCGTGGCCAGCAGGACGGCGCCGGTCTGTACGGCGGTGACGACCGCCGCGAGCCTGAGTACGCGGTGCTTACCGGGCATACGTGAAGCCTCCGTACTCCTCGACGGCCTTGCTGATCTCGTCGGAGGCGGCGGCCTTGTCGTCACCCGGGACCGGGGTGGGGCCGTCCTTCTGCGAGTCCGAGACGATCTTCCAGTCCCCGTCGGTCCACCGCAGAGCGAAGGTCCACGTCGACCAGGACGTGGTCACGGGGTCGGTGGAGCCGGTGCCGGCCATGCCGATGAGGCCCATGTACCAGACGGAGATGCTCGCGGTGTCGCCGCCGTAGTCCTTGACCTTGCTGCCCACGGGGACGGCGCGGGAGACGAAGGTGCTGCCCGAGGGCGGGCTGCCGTCGGCGTCCAGCCCCATCCGCTCGAGGAAGCTCGGGGAGTAGGCGTCGTCCATGGGGCCCTCGAGCTTGCTCGCGGCGGACTTCGTGTAGACGGTGTCGACGATGACGTGCCGGGTGTCCTTGTTGAACATGCCGGTGCCGCCCATGGCCACGGCGTAGTTCGTCGCCGCGCTCTGCGCCCCCTGCTGGTCGTGGGCGTAGCCCGTGGGGATGCCGGAGGTTCTTGTGTTGACCGGGTCCTTGCCCGTGGGTGTCGTCGGGGCGGACTTCGCCTTGTCGCCCGACCGGGCGCCGTCCGACGACGAGCCGTCGCCGCCGCCCCCGCCCCCGCCGCGGTTCGCGAAGGCGATCGCGGCGATGAGGAGGACGACGACGGCGACGACCGTCACCATGCTCCGCGAGGACGTGCCGCGGCCGCGCCGCGCGCCCCCGTAGACGTCGCCGGGGCGATCCGGAAGCCGCGTACGGGTCTGGCCCGTGCCTCCGTAGCCGCCGTCGCCGTATCCTCCGTCGTCGCCTCGTGAGGCGGCGTCACCGTATCCGCGCTCGCCACCGGGACTCATGCCGCCCACGCCCCCTTCGACCTCGACCTCGTCCTCGTACCGGGACAACTCGCGCCCGCCCGCTCCGGTTCCGTTCCCCGCGCACCGGCGGAGCGCGCCGGAGTACGACGGTAACCGCGCTGCCCGTACGGGGAGTGCGGTGCGACGGCTCGATGGTGACTGGACATCAGCTAAACGGAACCTCAGCCGGTGGGGCGCGAAGGGCGGACGGGTCGACGGGACCGGGAGCACGCCCGGCCGGGACCGACGGGGCGCCGGACGGCCGCCGCCGGCGTGCTAGACGGCCATGCCGTACACGATTGTGAACACAGTGCCGAGCGAACCGATGATGAAGACCCCGGTCAGGCCGGCGATGATCAAACCCTTGCCCTGTTCCGCGCTGAACGTGTCGCGCAGGGCCGTGGCGCCGATGCGCTGCTTGGCCGCGCCCCAGATGGCGATGGCCAGGCAGAGCAGGATGGCGACGGCCATGACGACCTCGACCATCACGCGGGCCTCGTTGCCGAGGCTGCCGAACGGACCCCAGTCTGGGGCGATTCCGCCGATGATGGTGTTGATGTCGCCCTTTTCGGCCGCGAAAAGCATCTAAGTCACCGCCCCTGTCGGGTAGTTCTCCGAACCTGTGCGCCTCCGCAGTGCTGCGCGGAGACCAGGCTCATTCTCGCCGACAATGCCGCTGTCGTATGTCGACTTGGCGTCATTGATTGGCGGGTTTCGTATGTTCTCTTGTCTTCCGGACCGCCCGGTGCCTCCTGGGGGACTCGGGACGGTGTGCGGGGAATCGTATGGTCACTCTGTGTATCACGGTGGATTACGCCGGGCAATGACATGATGGCGGAACCTGTGCCGTGGTCCGGTCGTTAGCCCCTTTACGCCCCTGAGGCCCCGTCACGTCGACGATGTGCGCCGCCGCGACCCTGGCCCTTCCTCGACGGCCCGGATGAGGCCGCCGCGCGACGGTGCGACCCCCGCGCGCCGTCCGACGGAGATTGACGTGCCGTCGGCTGACGGCACGGCAGTTCCGCGGGCGACGCATCACCCGTCCGGATGAAGGTTAACGCCGCCGACGGACAGTCGGGTGGGGAGCGGGGGACGCGGGGGGTCGACGGGGCGCCGGCCCGGGCGCCGGGGGAACCGTGAGCAGGCCTCCTTCGTTGCTCGTGTCGCGGACTGCTGTGTTTGCTGTGGCAAGCCTGTTACGTAGCTCGGTTGCGCGAGTTGAGCAGCCTGGGGAACAGTGGTACGGGAGTCAGGCGTAAGGCACGCGTAAGAACGTACGAACGCAGGACGCAGAGAGTCGGAACAGTCAGGGGGAGCGATCGCATGAAGTTCGACATGGGTAACCAGACCCTGCAGACGCTGATGCGGGACTCGCGCGGGTCGGGCGACGACCTGGGCACGCTGATCCGCCAGCTGGTGCAGGCCGCGCAGCCGCTGGAGGGCAAGTTCAACGGCGCGGGCCGGGTGGCCTTCGACCAGTTCAAGGCGCGGGCGGACTCGATCACCTCGGACCTGAACTCGTCGCTGTCGGCGATCCTCGGCGGTCAGTCGGGCATGGAGTCGGCCTTCGGCTCCGGCGACCAGGAGCAGGGCGACAACGCGAAGCAGCAGATGTCCGCGGCCAACTTCGACGGGGCGCGGTTCGGCGCCCGCTAGGCGTCGTTCGGGTCGCTCGGTGGTCAGGGCTGAATTTCTTCTCACGGGGAGTGGTGTGTGATGGCGCAGGGAGCGGACCGTCGCTCGTACGACACGGGTGCGTCGGGTGACGCGCAGAGCAACATCCAGGCGGTCGTGGGCCGGCTGGAAGAGGTCATCGCGGCGCGCGACCGGCAGGTCAAGGCGGCGATGTCGGACTTCACCGCGGACGGCGTGGCGGACGAGTACCACGGCAAGGAGCAGCGGTGGAACCGGGCCTCGCAGGAGGTCAAGAACATCATCACGCTGGTGAAGTCGACGCTGGAGAAGAACGACGGGACCGCGCAGTCGACGATCGCGCGGGCCAAGGCGGCGGTCGACAACATCGGCTGACGCGGCCGGTGGGCGGCGGCGGTGCGTGCGCCGCCCGCCACCGCCGGTGCGTGAGGGACGAGCAGAGGCAGGAGCGGCGTCGGGGCCGGTACTACGGCAAGAGGCCCCGGCGCCGGAGTGGGACATGGACGGACTGACGAGCACGGGGGTGCGCACGTGTCGGGCTGGGATCTGAAGCCGCAGGGCATTCAGGGCGTGTTGAAGACGACGGGCGAGACGGCTTCGAACATCGAGAAGCACGCGAAGTCGTACGGGGAGCATCTGACGTCCGCGGCGACCAGCGCCGGCACCATCTCCGCCGAGGGCGGCGGGCAGGGCGGCGAGAAGGCCCAGGGCGGCCTGGTCGCGCTGGCGCTGTCGCAGTACGCGGAGCACGCGACGACAGACCTGAAGTTCATCGCGGCCCGGGCGGGCAAGTCCCTGCAGGGCGCGGTCGACGCGACGACGGCGTACCTCAACGGCGACGAGGAGATGGCGGCCGAGGCGCAGCGCAAGGCGCTGTCGGCGCCGGACCTCGACCCCAAGATGCCCGGGGTGCAGACGGGATGATCGACCCCGCGAAGATCCCGCAGTTCACCGGGGATCTCTTCCAGTTGCAGCTGGCGCATCAGGGGTTGAAGACGGACGCGGGGAATGTCCGGTCGACCGGCAGTGATGTGCATTCGCAGTTCCAGGGGTTGTCGGCGTACTACACGGCTCCGGAGGCGGAGCAGCTCTTCGCGTCGACGAAGCCGGTGAAGGACCGTGCGGAGGACTTCGCGACGGACCTGGAGACGGTGTCCTCGGCGCTGTCCTCGTATGCCACCGAGATCCGTCCGCTGGTGTCGAAGCTGGTGGAGCTGAAGACGAAGGCGACGACGTTCGTCAACTCGGTCAAGGACGACGACGACTGGGAGTACGACGAGGACAAGGTCGACGAGCACAACGGGATCCGCGACGAGATCACGACGACGGTCGCGGCGTTCTGGGCGGCGGAGCGGACCTGCCACAACAAGATCACGGCGATCTTCGGCGGCACGCAGATGGTCGCGGGGGACGGCTCGGACCGCAAGGACCAGTACGGGTTCAACGCGGAGGACCTGAAGAACGCGAAGCTGCCGTGGGGCGACCCGGTGGAGGAGAAGCACCACGCGTGGGAGGTCGGCCACTGGATCAAGTCGTTCGTCTGGGACGGGCTGATCGTCGACGGCGTCTGGGGCACGATCAAGGGCCTGGGCACGCTGGTCGGCTTCGGCGGCTGGGAGGCGATGGGCCAGGCGTGGAAGGGCCTGGCGCAGCTGGCCACGGGTCTGGTCATCACCGCGGTCCCGGGCGCGGGGGCGTTGTTCTGGACGCTGCCCGACGACAAGCTTCCCTCCTGGCTCCGCGACTCCCGTACAGCGATGAAGGAGACGGGCAAGGCGCTGGTGGCGTGGGACGAGTGGGGCAAGAACCCCGCGCGGGCGGCCGGTGCGGTCACCTTCAACGTCTTGACCACGGTGTTCACCGGCGGCTCGGGTGCCGCGGCGTCCGGCGCGGGCAAGGCGGGCGCGATCGCCAAGGCGCTCTCCGTGGCCGGCAAGGCGGGCAAGGTCATCGACCCGATGACGTACGTCATGAAGGGCGCGGGCGCCGGCCTGTCGAAGATCGGGGACATCAGCAAGGCGCTCAAGGGCATCGGCAACATCGAGATCCCCAAGCTGCCCGACAACGCGTTCACGCTTCCCGAGGGCGCGCTGAAGCTGCCCGACGGCACGTTCCACTTCCCCGAGGGGGCGGCGGTCCCGGAGGGCGCGGTCAAACTTTCCGACGGCACCTTCAAACTCCCCGAGGACACGGTGGCGCTGCCCGAGGGCACGACGAAGCTGCCGACGGAGGCGGGCGCGCCGGCGCAGTACCTGGACCCGCACGGCAACGTCCTGGACGAGCAGGGCAACGTCGTCCACGCGGCGGACGACGCCCCCACGGACGTCGTCGACAAGCCCAACCTGGACGACCTGGGCGAGCACGGCCCCTCGACGTCCGGCGCGGACAATCCGCACACCCCGACCCCGGTCAAGGAACCGGCCCTGGTCGGCGCGGGCACCCACACGGCGGAACAGGCAGGGCACCAGCACATCACGCTGGGCAGCGGCCTGGACGACGTCGGCCATGTCGGCGACGACGTCACGAACACGCCGGTGGTCCACGCCGGGGGCGAGCATCCGGTCGTCCACGCGGGCGACAACCTCCCCGGCGGCACGGCCCACGAGCACGGCCCCGGCCCCTCGGCGAGCCACGAGACGCCCGGTGGGCCGAAGGACGGCCCCGGTGGGCCCAAGGACGGTCCTGGTGGCAACGCGGACAGTCCCGGCGGTACCGGCCACGACGGTCCGGGCGGCGGCGGTCACGAGCCGTCCTCAACGGGCGGCCATGAAGGCGGACCGGGCGGGACGGTGGACGACGGCACCACCGGCGGGCACGGCGGTGGCTCCCATGCCGGGGGCCACTCGGGAGGAGGAGCCGGCAACCACGAGCCACCCGTGCCCGGCGACCGCTTCAGCGAGGGGGACCGCGTAGCTGCTCCGGAGACCGGTGTCATGCGCCCCGACCAGGAGGCGGCGGTCACTGCCGGGCTCGATCGGGTCAAGATGCAGCCGCAGGACCAGCAACGGCTTCTCACACAGCTGCGCAAGAATGAGTACGGCGCCGGCGTGGCCGAGTACATCGCGCGAGGCGACTTCGACGGTATGCCCGGCTATCGGGACCTGCTCAGCCAGTGCAAACAGAAAGGCATGATTCCGGCCGTTCACCAGGCCATGGAACACGCGGCGGACTTGCAGGCCCGTGGCGTCGAGGGTCTCGCTTTCGAGTTCAAGGACCCGGGCAAGGGTCTGGACCTCGACGTGCTGGTCAGATCCGGAGACGAAATCACGCACGGCGTGCAGCTCAAGGACGTGGAGCAAGCGAAAGGAATCAGGTCCGCGGCACGTAAGATCGCGGAAAAACAACTGGCCGGTGAGATCTCGGGTACGAAGGTCGCCATTCTCGACGTTCATGACGTCAAGGGCGCCCTCACCGAGTCGATGGTTCGAGACCTGGAGTACTACGCTGAGCGGACCGGTGCCACGTTCGAGGTCCGATTCCAGGACGGCTCGATCACCGTTCCGGCCAACGGCCAGGTTTATCCGTGACATTCATCCGTGAGGAAGCACATGCCCGTCCTGATGCGTTCACCCGAGGAATCCGCGTCCTGGGAGTGGGAGCTCGATGAATTCGCGCCTCCCGGTCTCGACTCCGCGCTGATGACGGCGGCGCGCATGTCGGACGTGTTGCGGGAGCACGACCTGCTGCGGCCCAGCAGTCTGCGGTGGAAGTGGTTCGTCAAGGGGCGCGGCAGCGTGGGAATCACCACGGAGCTCTCCGTGGGGGAGGCCCTGAACAAGGAGGAACTGTCCCGGAGAATCGCCGAGAGCCGTCCTGTTGTATTTCCCCACGCCGATGTCGGTGCCCTCCGGATTTCGGGAAAGGGAACATGGCTGGATGCCGAGGGGACGGCGCGCGGCGAATCGGATCTCGTTGTCCTGACCGTCTATCCCGAGGCGCGGCACCTGGCCGCCGAAGTGGCGGTGTTCCATGACATCTGGGGCTACTGCGACTTCCGTGGTGTTCCGCATCCGGATGTGCAAACACGAAACGCTCCGCGCCTCGCTTCAGCCCTCAAAGCACTGGAATCGCTCCTCGGAGTGGCGCCGGAGCCGGGCGATGCCACGTATTTCGGCCGGGCCGAGGGGTACGGGATCGAGATGCCCGACCTGATCGACGGAAAGGGGCCCGATCTCACCGATCGGCTCTGAGGCGGGGGAGTGGCGTTCCGAGACGGGGAGGAGTGACGTGCGGTCACCGGATTCCGGACGAATGTCGTGCCGGGCCGTTCTGGAGCGGCTGAGGTGCATCGACTGGGGCGACGACGCTGCCGCGTACGAGCACGCCAGTTCTCGGGCGCTGCTGATGCGGGAGTATTTGCGGCGCACCGCCGAGTGGGCGGAGGCCCTCGGGGACCGGGAGGGGTGGCCCTTCTTCGACCTGGCGGAGCGCGCCGCCCCCGGTGTCGGCCTCGCGCCCGAGCTTGCCGCGGAAGTGGACGAGGTGCTGGTCGAGGTCGCCCCGGCCTCGCTGCGGCAGGCGTGCCGGGCCGCCGTCCGGTGGGCCGCGGTGCGGGAGGCCGGTACGGGGTTGCCGTCTGGACCCTCCGTCGAGCCGTACGAGCCGCTGCTGCTGATGTGCGAGCGCGGCGGCGGCTACTTCGTCGAACAATTCATCGATCTGAACGGCGTGATGGTCCCGCTCGGCACGGTGGAGACCAACCTGTCCACGCCGTCCTTCCCCACCCTCACCCCCGCCACGCTGGACGCGCTGGACGGCGAGGGCACCCTCACCTACTACGCGAAGATCGACGAGGGGCACCCCCGCGAGCGTCCGCGCGGCCTCGTCCGGCGGCGCACCGACGACGATGAGACCTTCGACGAGGCGTTCACGCGCAACCTCCGCTGGGAGCCCACGGAATACCTGCGGCTGTACGACCTCGGCCACAACGAGATCGACCACGTCGAGATCACAGCGGCCGAGGCAGCCCGCTTCATCGAGGACGCGGTGCGTCGGCTGAGCGCGGCCTGAGGCGCTCGTGCGCGCGAGTACGGCGGTCGCCGGGTGGCTGTGGGGGCGGGACGAGCCCGCCGCAGGCCCGGATCCCGTGGAGGGGGGTGTACGGGACGCGGTGACCGCGTACGAGGTGCTGGCGGCGCACGGATTCGCCGCACCGGAGGCCGGGCTGCGGGTGTCCATCGTGGCGGCCGGGGCGTCCCGCGGCCTCCTGTGGGACGGCCGGCTCGCGCTGCCCGCCCCGGCGCATTCCGCGGCGACCCGCCTCGTCGAGCGCGTCCGGCGGGAGCTGCGGGACGGAGAGATCGGGTCCGTGGAGGCGGCCGTCCCTGCCGGATCCGCACCCGGCGGGACACCGTTCCACCTGGCCGTGAGCGTGCATCCGTTGGCCGAGTGCGTCACGGCCCAGTTGACGACGCACTGGGACGTCTGGCTTCCTTACGACCTCAAAGGCCGGCCTCAGCCCGAGGTGTACGCGGCGAACGGACCGCGTCTCGCTGCCGTGCTGGGTGAGCTGGCCGAGGTTCTCGACTCGGAGACCGACCCCGACGACCCGACGTATTTCGCGAAACCGACCGAGACCGGTGCCGAGAACTTCTTCACCGCCGACGGCGAGGCGGCGGATGTGTGGCGGAGTTTTGAGGTCCCTCGCCGGTACGACGTCTTCACCCATGCGCCGGGCTTCGGGCGTATCGGTTACCGGCGTACGGCGGAGGGAGAAGTCCGGTATCTGCCCGTGGAAAGTGAGCATGGGCTCCTCGGTCATCTGTGGGCGTCGGACGGGGAGAAGGCGGCGAGCTTCGAACCGGTGAACGTGGACGACGACATCGTCTACCGCGCCGGCCTGGTGTGGCTGGAGCGTCTGGAATCGGCGCACGAGCGGGGACTGTCCCCGGCGGCGGCGTTCGAGGAGCTCTCGGGACTGCCGGACGAGGGAGGAGCCGGCCGTGTCGTGACGTCGGAACCGCCGCGGACAACGCGTCTGGACGTCTTGCGGGAGTCGGCGGACAGCGACTGAGTGGTGTGTGGGACAGCCACTGAGCGGCGTGTGCCGCCCGGGTCCGTCCGCTGAGCCCGTCCGTGAGTGCTCAGTAAGGGAACCGGAGGATCGGTTGTGAGTGAGGAGTTGATCGTTCTGGACGCGGCGGAGGTGGCGTCCGGAGTTGGGGAGAGGGAGCGGTTCATAGGGTCCGCGCACCGGATTCTGGCCGACCTGGTGCGTGGTGGTGCGGCGCTGGGGTGGGTCGAGCCGCCCGGGCGGGAGGAGGTCGCCGGACTCGTCGACGATCTGCTCGGCGCCGCGCGCGTCGGCGACGCGGCCCTGCGTGCCGCCTTCCTCGGCGGGCGGCTCGTCGGCCTGGGGTACTGGCGCCGGTACGCTCGCCCGACGCATCGGCCGCACGCGGACCTGGAGAAGCTCGCGGTGGACGCGTCCGCCCACGGGCGTGGCGTCGGCCGCGCCCTGACCGCCGCGCTCGTCGCCGACGCGCGGGGCGCCGGCATCGAGGTGCTCACGCTCGACGCCCGCGGCGACAACGCCGGCGCGCTGCGGCTCTACGGCTCACTGGGCTTCACCGAGTACGGCCGCCTCCCCGACTTCGTCGCGGTCGGCGAGCGCCGCTACGACAAGGTCTTCTGCATGCTCGACCTGCGCCGGGCCTGACCCGGGGTGGCCGTCACCGGGCGCCGAGCCCCTCGGGTCCGGGCCCGGGGCCGTCCGGCGGCGCGGCCCGCTCCCGGACGAGGTGCTGGTCGAGGTCGCCCCGGCCTCGCTGCGGCGGGTGTGCCGGGCCGCCGTCCGGTGGGCCGCGATGCGGGAGCCCGGTAGGGCGTGGCCGTCCGGCCCGAACTCGGCGCCCGCGAGCGCGGTCTGCCGCACCAGTGCGCACAACGGCGCACCGGGTAGTGGGCATACCACGCCGCACACGCCGTGGCGCTCCGCCAATCGGATGATTCGGCAGGGATACACGCCAAACGGGTGTATGCGTGCAACTCATACTGGCGGCGTCCGGCAGGCCGACCGCCCGTGCCCTCGGCACGCGGTGCCTCTGCCTGCTCTCGAACGGTTCTGCTCAGCCGGTCCGGAGCGGCGTGGCCGCTCCCGCCGGCGACGAGGCAAAGGAGCTGTGTCATGCGCCGCAACCGCAACCGCAACCGCAACCGCAACCGCAACCGCAACCGCACCCGCACCCGTATCCGCTCGCTCGCCGTGGCCGCGGTGGCCCTGGTCGCCGCCCTCGGTGTCGTACCCACCGCGTCCGCGGCCCCCGAAGCGTCCGGCAGTCGGGCGGCCTACCGCTGCACGCCCGGATACTTCTGCATCTACAGCGACTGGAACGGCGGGGGCACCCGCTGTCAGTGGTCGCAGGCCAGGAAGGCCAACACCGCCGACGACTGTTCCTTCATCCAGCGCGGGCACAACGTGCGTTCGGTGAGGAACGACACCGGGCACCGTGTGCAGTACTACACGCGCACGAACTATCACGGCCGCGTCGGCTCCACTCCCTCCCACGCGGGCGGCAACCTCCAGGGCAACTACCAGATCCGCTCCTTCAAGCCCCAGTAGAGCCGGACTAGTGCCGGAATCGGGGCTGTGTTCGTGACGTCAGGGCCGTCGAGCGTTTCGCCGACGGCCCTGACGTCACAGTCGTCCGGACGTGCGGCCCCTACGAGCCCCCGAGGCCCTCGACGCCCTCCACGAAGTGGTCGAACTCGCCCGCCTGGACGCCGAGTACGAACGCCTCCCACTTGCGGCGGTTCGTCGTGACGACGGTGTCCGGGTCGCTGGTCTCACGGAGGTGGACGGGGGCCTCGGGATCGCCCTCCGCGTACCCCTCGCCGTACGCGATCTCGATCCAGGGCCCGGGCCCGGGGTCGTCCGGCGGCGCGGCCCGCTCCCAGACGAGTTCGGAGGGTACGTCAGCCATGGTTCGCCGCCTCCGATTTCAGGGCGCGGAGGAGGGTGTGGAAGGCGGGGCGGGGGGTGGTCAGGACGGTTCCGGCGGGATCGCCGCTTTCGGTTACCAGGATGGCCCCGGCGGGGTCGGCCGCCACGTGCACACAGGAGTTTCCCTGCGCGCAGTACGACGACTTCTGCCAAGCGGAGGTGGCTATGAGCATCGATTCCTCACAGGTCTCGGACGATCTTGTGGATGAAGTCCCGTGACTGCTCGGGAGACAGCGCACTGGCCTCCATACGGTCGAGCAGGACGCGGTACTTGTCGAGCTGTGCCTCGGAGTCGAGGAAGGCCGGTCCGTGCGACTGGTCCAGGTTGACCGTGTCCAACTGCGGGACGGGGCCCCGGGAGTAGTAGATGGACTGGCCGGACCCCGGAAACGTACCCGCCTCGAACGGAATGACATGCAGGCTGACGTGGTCCCGCTCGCTCATTCCCAGGAGGTGTTCGAGTTGGGCGCGGGTCACGGCCGCACCGCCGAACCGCATACGCAGCGCGGCCTCGTGGACGATCGCCTGGTGCGGGGTCGGGAAGTCGCCGTAGAGGACAGCCTGCCGTTTGACGCGGAAGGAAACCCGGTGCTCGATGTCCGGCGGTGACATCTCGGGTACGTCCTGGCGGAAGATCTCGCGGGCGTAGTCCGTGGTCTGGAACAGGCCCGGGATGTGCACGGTGACGGCGGTACGCAGGGCGGTGGCATGGTGCTCGACCTCGGCGAGGTCCAGCAGTACGGCGGGCAGGATCTCCCGGTACTGCTCCCACCAGCCGCGGGTCCGGTCGGCGGCCATCCGGCCGAGCGCTTCGACCAGGGCCTTGTCGCCGCACGCGTAGTGGCAGGCGAGAGTACGGACGCGCTCGGGGCTGACGCCGACCCGACCGGCTTCCATGTTGCTGACTTGGGTCTGCTTGATGCCGATGAGTTGACCGGCCTGGGTTGCGCTGAGCCCTGTTCGTTCCCGGAGTTTTCGCAGCTCCGTGCCCAGACGGAGCTGGCGTCCGGTCGGATTGCTTCTCACGCGGTGGCCTGCCTTCTGGCGTACTCCGTCACCCACATGGGTGGCAGTGATTGGAATTCCCGAGGAACGGTTCATGTATTTTCGCTGCACCGCTACCTTATAAGTCGGCGCCCCCGCCCAGAAGTGCCCCGCTCGACGGAGCGGCGAAGGTCACTGGGCATCGCGGACACGCACCGTACGCACTTCACCAACTCCCCTCAGTGATCGGAGACTTTCATGGCAACCGTAGCGCCGTCCTGGGCCTACACCCTCCATCTTCCGCATGATCCACGGGCACCCGGGATCGGGCGCTGCACCTTGCGGCGGGTGCTCGGGAGTTATGGGCTCGAGCCGCACGTCCCCACCGCCGAGCTGCTTGCCGCCGAGCTGCTCGCCAACGCGCAGACGCACACCGACGGGGAGTACGCCCTGCGCATCCGGTACGACGCCGGGCGCGGGCGGTTGCGCGTCGGGGTGTGGGACCGGAGCCCCGCGCTCCCGCCCGGCTTCGGCACCGAGCGGGCGGCACCGCCGCCCGGCCCGGGCGCCGAGTCCGGGCGCGGGCTCCACCTCGTACGGGCCTGCGCCGACGACTACGGCGGCTACGCCCTCCGCGAGCTCGGCTCCGCGCACGGCGGGAAGCTGCTGTGGGCCGAGTGCCGGGTGTGACCGGCCGGTCCCCGGGTACCCCTGGCTGAAATGAAGCGCCAGCGATGCGTGCCGGGCGGCTCCGCCCGATCCGGCCGCTTCCGGTCGCAGCACCTCCTGCTCGGCTGTGCGGTGCTGCTCGCCGCCACGTCCGTCAGCGTCGCCGCCGCCGACGAGGGGCCCGGGAGGCAGCGCCTCGGCGTGACCCGCACCGCCCCGCCCTCGCCGCGCGCCGACCGCGTCGGCGTCCTCCTCGACGCCGGCCGCCGGCACTTCTGCACCGCCTCCGTCGTGCACAGCCCCCGCCACGACCTCGTCGTCACCGCCGCGCACTGTGTGGACGGGGGCGGAGCGGTGTGGTTCGCGCCGGGGTACCGGGACGGCAGGGCGCCCCACGGGGTGTGGAAGGTGCGGGACGTCTTCTACGACGACGCCTGGGCGGACGGCGCCGACGAGGACCACGACCTCGCCTTCGCCGTGCTGGAGAGCGACGGCGAGGGGAGGGGCGTGGAGGACGTCGTCGGGGCGAATGCCTTCGGGGCCGGGGCCGATGCCCTCGGTACGGGGCGGCCGGTCGGTGACGGCGCCGGCGTCGTCACCGTCGTCGGGTATCCCGACGCCCGCCAAACCCCCCTCGCCTGTACCAACCGCCCCACCCTCCACAGCCCCACCCAACAGCGCATCGACTGTCCCGGTTTCACCGGTGGCACCAGCGGCAGCCCCTGGCTGGACCGCTCCGGCGCCGTCGTCGGCGTGATCGGCGGGTACGAGGAGGGCGGCGCCACCGCGGACGTGTCGTACAGCGTGGTCCTCGGCCGGGACGCGGGGCGGCTGTATCGGACCGTCATGGCGCAATAGTGATCATTCCCTCGGCGCGGTCCCGCCTCTAAACTGACGGGCGGTGGACTTCCGACCGGCGAGGGGCGGTTGACGGTGCGTAAGGCGTGGATCTGGGTCACCGTTGCCGCCGGCGGCGGTCTCAGCTTCGTCATGCTGCTCGTCGTCGGCGTCTACATGGTCGCCGGGAACATGGCCAACGGCGTCGGCGCCGGTGTCGTGGCCCTGGCCAAGGGGGCCGTTCCGGCCGCGTACCAGGACCTGGTCCAGAAGTACGGCAACAAGTGCGAGGCGCTCAACCCGGCGCTGCTCGCCGCGCAGCTCTACCAGGAGAGCGGGTTCAACCCGAAGGCGCGGAGCGCGGCGGCGGCCGAGGGGATAGCGCAGTTCATCCCCAGCACCTGGGCCACCCACGGCGTCGACGGCAACGGCGACGGCCGGCGCGACGTCTGGGACCCCGCCGACGCGATCCCGTCGGCCGCCTCGTACGACTGCAAGCTCGCCCAGTACGTCAAGACCGCCTCCGGCGACCCCACCAAGAACATGCTCGCCGCGTACAACGCGGGCCCCGACGCCGTCCTCCGCTACAACGGCGTGCCGCCGTACGGCGAGACGCAGAACTACGTCAAGACGATCACCACGCTCGCCGAGAGCTTCGCCGCCCCGGTGACGACGGTGGAGCCGAGCGAGCAGGCCGCCGGTGCCATCAACTACGCCCAGACGAAGCTGGGGACGCCGTATCTGTGGGGCGGGAACGGAACGGCCGCGGACGGCGGGCGGTTCGACTGCTCGGGGCTGACCAAGGCCGCGTACGAGAAGGTCGGGATCACGCTGCCGCGCGTCGCCAACGACCAGTACAACGCCGGGCCGCACCCCAAGCGGAGCGAACTGAGGCCCGGTGATCTCGTGTTCTTCTCCGACGATCTGACCAACTCCCGGGCCATCCGGCACGTCGGCATCTACGTCGGCGGCGGGTACATGATCGACGCGCCCAGAACCGGGGCGGTCATCCGGTTTGATCCGATCGACACCCCTGACTACTTCGGCGCCACCCGGGTCACCGAAGATGGCGCGAAAGCGCTCCCCAGCGCGGTGTGAAACACCACCTCGGAGGGGTTTCGGGCCTTACCCGAACGGAGGGCGAGCGGGAGCCGGCTGGCTTGATACCGTCCCCCGTACGCACCTCCTGAGCTGCGGCGACGCATTTCTCTTCGATAACGTCTGCGTGATCATTCGGTGGAACGTGGAACGTTCCGGAGAGCGGTGTGCGTTCCTTGTTCACGTAGACAGCGGCAACCATCCGTGCGGATCCCGCCGCGGCACGAGCGGGGCCACGGAGACGGCCCGGTCCGTTCTACGGCCACGGGGGTGGAACCCGCGGTGACGCGTGTACGTGCGTGGAGGCGCGCGGACGGCGCCGCCGCACCGATGCGACTGGTAATGACGACGAAGGGGCCGCTGCACGATGGCTGGACTCGCCGAATCCTCCGGGTCGAACCCCGACGTCGAGCTGCTGTACGACATCAACGGCCTGGCCAAGGACGCGCCGCACTGGTTCGACCGGGTGATGGAGTTCATCGGGGAGTACGGGCTGCTGCTCGCCATGGTGGTGCTGGTGCTGTGGTGCTGGTGGGGGGTGCGGCGGCGGGGTGGTGACGGCGCGGCGTCCTCTGTGGCCGCGCTGGTGTGGGCGCCGCTCGCGGCCGGGGTCGCGGTGCTGGTGAACGTGCCGATCCGGGGGTTCGTGGAGCGGCCGCGGCCGTTCGTCGACCATGACGGGCTCGACGTGCTCGTCGACGGGAAGAACGACTTCTCGTTCGTGAGCGATCACGCGACGCTGACCATGGCGATCGCGGTGGGGCTGTTCGTCGCCAACCGGCGGTTCGGGATGGCGGGGATCGGGCTGGCGCTGCTCGAGGGGTTCTGCCGCGTGTACATGGGGGTGCACTACCCGACCGACGTGGTGGGCGGGTTCGCGCTCGGGACGGCGGTGGCGTTGTTGTTGTCGCCGGTGGCGATGGCTTTGCTGACACCGGTGGTGCGGGTGGTGGAGCGGTCGCCTCGGCTGGGGTGGATCGTGCGGGCGCGGGGGCGGGCGGTTGTGGCCGAGGCGTCGGCGGAGGTCGCGGGGGAGCGGGACCTGGCGGCGTAGGGGGGCGCCCCTTCAGTGCACGGTGGCTTGTCGCGCTCCGCGTCACGGGGCGCGATGGTTTTCCGCGTCTGTTCTGGCCAGGCTTCTGGCTCTTCTTGCCGGGCCGCGCCAGCCGCAGGTGCAGGTGGCGGCGCAGAAGCGGCCCTGTTCGACGGTCGTGGTGCGGTGGGGTTCGCTGTCGCGGTGTTCTTCCGGCACGTCAACACGTTACCCAGGGGGTGCCCCGTGCTATCCGGCGCGTGACGGGGATCCCCGGTCCTCGTTAACCCGGCGACTGGAGGGACGGGACCGACCCGGCTGGGGGTAACGGCGATGGTGGCGCGGCGGCACTGGCGGACGAGCGCGGCGGTCGTCGTGGCCGCGGCACTGGGGGTCTGCGCGGGCGGGTGTTCCGGCGAGCGCGCCGGGGCGCAGGAGGCGGCGTCCGGCGGTGACGCCGTCGCCGTACTGCACGGAGCCGCCGCCCGGCTCGTCCGGGCCGGCACCTCCCAGGCGCGGACCTCCATGGAGATGGCCACCGGCGGCACCCGCGTCACCATCCGCGGCGCCGGCGTCTACGACTACCGCGAGCGGCTCGGCCGGCTGAAGGTGCTCCTCCCCGAGGACCCCGCCGGTGCGCGCGAGCACCGGCCCATCACCGAACTCCTGGCCCCCGGTGCGCTGTTCATGAAGAACCGTGGGGCCGGCGTCCCCGCCGACAAGTGGGTACGGGTCGACACCGGCACCCTCTCCGACGGCAACCTCGTCACCGGCGGCGTCACCGATCCGTACGCCGCGGCCGAGGTGCTGCGCGGGGCCCGTACGGCGACGTACGTCGGGCGCACCGAGGTCGCCGGAACCCCCGTACGGCACTACCGCGGCACCGCCGACCTCGCGCTCGCCGCACGCGACGCCTCCGCGGTGAACCGGGGGCCCCTCGCCGCGGCGGCCAAGGGGTTCGCCACCGCCGAGGTGCCGTTCGACGTGTACCTCGACGACCAGGGGCGGATCCGGAAGATCCGGCACCGGTTCAGCTTCGTGGGCGGGCAGTCCAAGGACCCGGTCGCGGTCGCGTCGACGGCGCTGCTGTACGACTTCGGGGTGGACGTCGACGTACGGCTGCCCCAGGGGGCCGACATCTACGACGGGAAAATTGCCGAAAAGTGACTGGCGCCACGGCATGGGCGCGAGAACTAGCCCTTCCGTGCCATGCGCGGGGCGTGTGCCGCTCCCTACTCTTGGAGGTCGGTGACGGCAGGAAGAGGTGATGCGCGTGGCTCCGGTCGGTGGGATGGCGGTTCAGGACCACGTGGCTCTTGCCGAGATCGAGCTGTGCGGGGAGCTGATCATCGCGGCGTCCGCGGCGCGGGGCGAGCGGTTGTCGCTCGAGAGTATCGACCAGGTGCTGCGGGTGGGGGAGGACTCCGGGGACTGGGACTGACGGGGGCTTCGCCCCCCGGTCCCTACGTGCGGAGCAGGCGTGCGATCGCCTTTGTCGCCTCTTCCACCTTCGTGTCGATCTCGTCGCCGCCCTTGCGGGCCGCGTCGGCGACGCAGTGGCGCAGGTGTTCCTCCAGGAGCTGGAGGGCGAAGGACTGCAGGGCCTTCGTCGAGGCGGAGACCTGGGTGAGTATGTCGATGCAGTAGACGTCCTCGTCGACCATCCGCTGCAGCCCTCTGACCTGGCCCTCGATGCGGCGCAGCCGTTTGAGGTGCTCGTCCTTCTGTTTGTGGTAGCCGTGGATGCCGCGGTCGTGGTCCGTGAGCACGGGCGTGGCAGCGTTCTGCGCCGTCGCGTCCGCCACCGTCGTCGCGGAGGGCGCCGGCGGGGCGGCCTCGGGGGGCGGGGTCGTCATCGCGTCCTCCTGGGAGGGGAAGGGAAAAGAGAGGGGGAGGGAGGGGAAGGGGGTGGGAACTGCAACGATTGCGGCATATACCCCCCACCCGTATATGGTACGGGACTCCGGCGGGTAGAGAACCCTCGGCCGGTACGCCCGGCCGTACTCAAGGACCTGCCCCCGTGCCGAGCACGGTGTTCGAATGGGCGACACTGGGGACGGCCCGTTAGCCGTGGCCGGATGATGCGCCTAGCATCAGCCTGACCGAAACCGAAGCATCCCGAGGACCCCACGTGCGCTTTCGTCTGACCCCCAGGGAGACGAGCTTCTACGACATGTTCGCCGCGTCCGCGGACAACATCGTCACGGGCTCGAAGCTCCTGATGGAACTGCTCGGGGCGGACACCTCCGCCCGGGCCGAGATCGCAGAGCGTATGCGGGCCGCGGAACACGCCGGTGACGACGCCACGCACGCGATCTTCCACCAGCTGAACTCCTCGTTCATCACGCCCTTCGACCGCGAGGACATCTACAACCTCGCGTCGTCCCTGGACGACATCATGGACTTCATGGAGGAGGCCGTCGACCTGGTCGTCCTCTACAACGTCGAGGAACTGCCCAAGGGCGTCGAACGGCAGATCGAGGTGCTGGCGCGGGCGGCCGAGCTGACCGCCGAGGCCATGCCGAACCTGCGGACGATGGACAACCTCACCGAGTACTGGATCGAGGTCAACCGGCTGGAGAACCAGGCCGACCAGGTCCACCGCAAGCTGCTGGCCACGCTCTTCAACGGCAAGTACGACGCCATCGAGGTGCTCAAGCTCAAGCAGATCGTGGACGTCCTGGAGGAGGCGGCCGACGCCTTCGAGCACGTGGCGAACACCGTGGAGACCATTGCGGTCAAGGAGTCCTGAGGCGCGTCCATGGACACCTTCGCTCTGATCGTGACCGTCGCGGTCGCGCTCTTCTTCACATACACCAACGGTTTCCACGACTCGGCCAACGCGATCGCCACCTCGGTGTCGACGCGGGCGCTGACCCCGCGTGCCGCGCTCGCGATGGCCGCCGTGATGAACCTCGCCGGTGCGTTCCTCGGGTCCGGGGTCGCCAAGACGGTCAGTGAGGGGCTGATCGACACGCCCGAGGGGTCGAAGGGGATGGGGATCCTCTTCGCCGCGCTCGTCGGCGCGATCGTGTGGAACCTCGTGACCTGGTACTTCGGGTTGCCCTCGTCCTCCTCGCACGCGTTGTTCGGCGGGATGGTCGGGGCGGCGCTGGCCGGGGGGATCAAGGTCTACTGGAACGGGGTGCTCGACAAGGTCGTCATCCCGATGTTCCTCTCGCCGATCGTCGGTCTGATCGTCGGTTATCTCGTGATGACCGCGATCATGTGGATCTTCCGGCGGGCCAATCCGCACAAGGCGAAGCGGGGGTTCCGGATCGCGCAGACGGTGTCCGCGGCGGGGATGGCGCTGGGGCATGGTCTGCAGGACGCGCAGAAGACCATGGGCATCGTGGTGATGGCGCTGGTCATCGCGGATGTCGAGGACTACGGGGATCCGATTCCGGTGTGGGTCAAGCTCGTGTGTGCGGTGATGTTGTCGCTGGGGACGTACGCGGGTGGCTGGCGGATCATGCGGACGCTGGGGCGGAAGATCATCGAGCTCGATCCGCCGCAGGGGTTCGCGGGGGAGACGACGGGGGCGTCGATCATGTTCACGACGGCGTTTCTGTTCAAGGCGCCCATTTCCACGACGCATGTGATCACGTCGGCGATCATGGGTGTGGGGGCGACGCGGAGGGTGAACGCGGTGCGGTGGGGGGTGGCCAAGAACATCGTGCTGGGGTGGTTCATCACGATGCCGGCGGCTGCGGCTGTCGCCGCGGTGAGTTATTGGGTGGTCGACCTGGCGGTCCTGTAGTGCCGTTGGGGTGCGGCCGGTTTTTTCGCCCCCGCCGCCCCTACCCGTCCCATTCCCAACCTGGGGGCTCCGCCCCCAGGCCCCCCGGAGGGGGAGGGGTGTGGGGGTGGGTGGGGGAGTGCGGGTTGGTTCTTGGTTGCTCGCGCAGTTCCCCGCGCCCCTTTCAGGGGCGCGGGGAACTGCGCGAGAAGCTCCACCGGCCGGCAGCCGACAACACACCCCAAGTTTGAAAGGGCCCGTCCCCAAGAGGGGGCGGGCCCTTGGCTCGCGGTGGCACCGCCATGCAGCACCGCGAGCGGTCGTGGGTCAGCCGAAGCGGCCGGAGATGTAGTCCTCCGTCGCCTGGACCGACGGGTTGGAGAAGATCCGCTCGGTCTCGTCGATCTCGATGAGCTTGCCGGGCCGGCCCACCGCCGCGAGGTTGAAGAACGCCGTGCGGTCCGAGACGCGGGCCGCCTGCTGCATGTTGTGCGTCACGATGACGATCGTGAAGCGTTCCTTCAGCTCGCTGATCAGGTCCTCGATCGCGAGGGTCGAGATGGGGTCGAGGGCCGAGCAGGGCTCGTCCATCAGGAGCACGTCCGGCTCCACGGCTATCGCGCGCGCGATGCACAGTCGCTGCTGCTGGCCGCCGGAGAGGCCGGAGCCCGGCTTGTTCAGGCGGTCCTTGACCTCGTTCCAGAGGTTGGCGCCCTGCAACGACTTCTCGACGATGTCGCCGAGTTCCGACTTCTTGTACTTGCCGTTCAGCCGCAGGCCCGCCGCCACGTTGTCGAAGATCGACATCGTGGGGAAGGGGTTCGGGCGCTGGAACACCATGCCCACGTCCCGCCGCACCGACACCGGGTCGATCCCCGTGCCGTACAGGTCCTCGCCGTCCAGCAGCACCTTGCCCTCGACCCGGCCGCCGGGCGTGACCTCGTGCATGCGGTTCAGCGTGCGCAGGAACGTGGACTTCCCGCAGCCCGAGGGGCCGATGAACGCCGTCACCGAGCGCGGTTCGACGGTCATCGAGATGTCGTCGATCGCCTTGTGGGAGCCGTAGAAGGCGGTGAGCCCGCTCACATCGATTCGCTTGGCCATGATTCGTACTTCGCTTCCGGTCTCGTGTGGGCGGTCAGTCAGCGGGGGGACTTCCAGCGGGCAACGCCGCGGGCCACCAGGTTGAGGATCATCACGATCGCGATGAGGGTGAGGGCCGCCGCCCAGGCACGGTCGTAGGCCGCGCCGTAACCCGCGCTGTTGGCGTACTGCTGGTAGATGTACAGCGGCAGCGACGCCTGCGGGTCCTTGAACGGGTTGGAGTTGATGAAGTTCGTACCCCACACCAGCAGCAGCATCGGGGCGGTCTCCCCGGTGATGCGGGCGATCGCGAGCATGATGCCCGTGGTGATGCCGCCGATCGACGTCGGCAGGACCACCTTGAGGATGGTGCGCCACTTCGGCACGCCCAGCGCGAGGGAGGCCTCGCGCAGCTCGTTCGGTACGAGCTTGAGCATCTCCTCCGTGGAGCGGACCACGACCGGCATCATCAGGATGGCCAGGGCGAGCGAGCCGGCGAAGCCGGAGTAGCCCATGTCGAGGATGAGGATCCAGAAGCTGAGGACGAAGAGGCCGGCGACGATCGACGGGATGCCGGTCATGACGTCGACGAAGAACGTGACGGCCTTGGCGAGCTTGCCGCGCCCGTACTCCACCAGGTAGACGGCGGTGAGCACGCCCACCGGCACGGCGACGACGGTGGCGAGGCCGACCTGCTCCAGGGTGCCGAGGATGGCGTGGTAGATGCCGCCGCCGGTCTCCGTGTCGGCGACCACGCCCATGGAGTGGGACAGGAAGTAGAAGTCGAGGACCTTCACGCCCTGCCGGACCGTCTCCCACAGCAGCGAGGCCAGCGGGATCACGGCGAGCAGGAAGCAGACCCAGACCAGGCTGGTGGCGACGCGGTCCTTGGCCTGCCGGCGGCCCTCGACGCGGGCGGCGATGCCGTACGTGCCGAGGACGAACAGGACGGCCGCGATCAGGCCGAGCTGTGCGGAGTTGTCCATGCCCGCGACGAGGCCGAGGACGACGGCGACGACGACCGAGCCGGCGGCGATGGCCCACGGGGACCACTTCGGCAGCCGGGCGCCGCGCAGCGTGCTGGGCGCGGTCGCGGTGGTGACAGGTGCGGTGCTCATGCGTTGGCCCCCGAGTACTCCTTGCGGCGGGCGATGATCATGCGGGCCGCGCCGTTGACCAGCAGGGTGATGACGAAGAGGACCAGGCCGGAGGCGATCAGGGCGTCCCGGCCGGTCTCGGTGGCCTCGCCGAACTTGCTCGCGATGTTCTGCGCGAAGGTGCCGCCGCCCGGGTCGAGCAGACTGGCGTGGATCTTGAAGGTCGGGGAGAGGACCGTGGCGACGGCCATCGTCTCGCCGAGCGCACGGCCGAGGCCGAGCATCGAGGCGGAGATCACGCCGGAGCGGCCGAAGGGCAGCACCGACATGCGGATGACCTCCCAGCGGGTGGCGCCGAGCGCCAGGGCCGCCTCCTCGTGCATCCGCGGGACCTGCCGGAAGACCTCACGGCTGACGTTGGTGATGATCGGCAGGATCATGATGGCCAGCAGGATGCCGACGGTGAGCAGCGAGCGCGGGGCGCCCTGCTGCCACTCGAAGATCCCGGTCCAGCCGAAGTACGTGTCCAGCCAGCCGAACAGGCCCTCCAGGTGCGGCACCAGGACGAGGGCGCCCCACAGGCCGTAGACGATGGACGGCACCGCGGCCAGCAGGTCGATGACGTAGGCGAGGGCGCCGCCGACCTTGCGCGGGGAGTAGTGCGTGATGAACAGCGCGATGCCGACCGCGACCGGGACCGCGAGGGCCATCGCGATGATCGACGAGACCACCGTGCCGAAGGCCAGGACCGCGATGCCGAAGACCGGCGGGTCGACGTTGGTGTTCCACTCGAGGGTGGTGAGGAAGTTGCCCTCGTCCTTGCTGATGGCTATGGACGCGCGGTAGGCGAGGAAGGCCGCTATCGCGGCCATGATCACCAGCAGGAAGATGCCGGAGCCGCGGGACAGGCCGAGGAAGACGCGGTCGCCGGGGCGGGTGGCCCCGCGGCTCGCGCGCTTCTCCTCGGCGGTCGCGGGGGCCGGGGCGGGTGAGGTCGGTGGGGGCTTCTCGGCGTTCCCGGGCTGCGCGGTGTTGTCCGGCTGCTCGGGCTGCTCGGTGTTCTGGGTGGTGGTGTCCATGAGGATCTCCGGTCTGCGGAACCGTCGCGGGTGGCGGTTCCGGGCGGCGGTGCACCGGACGGTGCGGTCCGCCCCCTGGTGACCCGGGGGGTGGACCGCACGCTCAGGTCGGCTCGGGTCAGCTCAGGTTCGAGATGGTCTCGCGGACCTTGGTGATGATCTCGTCGGGGATCGGCGCGTACTTGGCGTCGGCCAGCAGCTTCTGGCCGTCCTCGGACGCGATGTAGTTGAGGAAGGACTTGGTGGCGGGGAGGGTGTCCGACTTGTTGCCCTTGTCGCAGACGATCTCGTACGTCACCAGGGTCAGCGGGTAGGCGCCGGCCTCGGTCGGCTTGTAGTTCATCTCCAGCGCCAGGTCGCTGCCGGTGCCGGTGATCTTGGCGGCGCCGATGGCCTTGGTGGCGTTCTCGACGGAGGCCGCGACCGGGTCGGCGGCACCCGTCTTCAGGCTGACGGTGTTGATTCCGTCACCGGCGTAGGAGAGCTCGAAGTAGGAGATGGCGCCCTCGGTCTGCTTGACCTGCTGGGCCAGGCCGGAGGAACCCTGCGCCGACTGGCCGCCCTTGGCCTGCCAGGCCTTGCCGCCCTCGTACTTCCAGTCGTCCGGCGCGGCGGCGATCAGGTACTTGGTGAAGTTGTCCGTCGTGCCGGACTCGTCCGAGCGGTGGAACGCCTGGATCTTCGTGGAGGGGAGCTTGGCGTCGGGGTTCAGCTTCTTGATCGCCGCGTCGTCCCACTTGGTGATCTTGCTGTCGAAGATCTTGGCGAGCGTGGAGGCGTCCAGGACGAGGTTGTCGACGCCGGGCACGTTGTAACCGACCGCGATCGGGCCGCCGACCATCGGGAGGTCCACGGCCTGGCCGCCGGAGCACACCTTCTTGGACTGGGTGACCTCCTCCGGCTTCAGCGCGGAGTCCGAGCCGGCGAACGCGGTCTGGCCGCCGAGGAAGGCGGTGATGCCGGCGCCCGAGCCGCTCGGGTTGTAGTTGATCTGCACGCCCTTGCAGGCCTGGATGTAC
Source organism: Streptomyces sp. NBC_00670 (assembly GCF_036226765.1). Lineage (NCBI taxonomy): Bacteria > Bacillati > Actinomycetota > Actinomycetes > Kitasatosporales > Streptomycetaceae > Streptomyces > Streptomyces sp. NBC_00670. Next base: position 3,446,012 of record NZ_CP109017.1, on the reverse strand, counting down.
TGCTTGACCCAGGCGTCGATCGCGTTCTTCTGCGCGGAGGAGCCGGACGCCTGCAGCTGGCCCTTGGCGTCGTCGCACTTGATGCTGCTCGCGTTGGCCGCGGTGGAGGCGTCGCCGCTGCCGTTCGAGCCCGTGTCGTCGGAGCCGCACGCCGTCAGGGCCAGGGCGCCGGAGACGGCGACAGCACCGAGGGAGAGGGCGCGCAGCCGGTTCTTGCGCTGAAGCTTCACTTTCGGGAGTTCCTTCCAGGAGCCGCCGGTGGGGGCGGCGTGCGACGTCATGGTCCGGGCCAGGTGGGGCCGGCTTGTGATCGTCGGTGCGGGGGCGGCCTTTGCGTGGCGCTTCGCACCGGGTAAGGCCGAAATTAGGCAGAACAGGTGAAGGGGGCGATGGGTGAGGGTGAACGCCGGGTGAACCGTTCCTAATCAGTGAGCAGGAGTGAGTCCTGGACCCATTCCTGTGCACTGCGGACGCCCCGAACGGTTTTGGGTGTCCTGGTTGCCCGCGTTCTCTCCGCGTCCGGCGGCACGCATCCGGTGCGTGGTCCGGGAATGCGGGGGCGGGTTCCCTCACGCACAAGGGCACGCCGGTCGGCCTGGGCGGTCCGATGCCCGTGCATATCGCTCTGGTGTGCACGGGGCGGTGCCGTCCGACGCCGGACCGGGTAGCCCTGGGCGCGTCGTCCGATCGCGATGCTCGCGGCATCGTGCCGGCTGGTCTTGCGGGTCGTGCTGGTCAGGGGCTTCTGCCAGTGCTGGGCGCCCCACTTCGAGGTGTAGGCCGGATCGACGGCGATGACGGTGATACCGGTGGCATCGGCCATGGAGGTCAGGCGGGCGCGGAGTCGGCCGGTGGGCATCCCGGAGATCAACTGCCACGAAACCGCTTCCTGCGGCCGTGTTTCTCGCGGGTCTTCTCCGCCGCGAAGTCCAGGTCCTCCACGGCGATCGCCTTCACCCCGCAGGCCCGTGCCCAGTGCAGGAGCCGGGTCAGTGCGTGGCGGACCTGGGCATCGCGGTGGTCGGCGGTGCCGCTCAGGTCGTAGAAGAAGCGCCGGGGGTCGCCGGTCGGGTTGCCGTGGGTGTCCAGGCGCCAGGCGGCCAGATGGTCGGCGTTCATATCGACACCGACCACCCCATGGGCCAGAGCCGCAGCCAGGGGCACCAACGGGGTAGCCGGGGTCTGCCAGGAGGCGGTCACATACCAGCGGTCACGCCCCACGTCGTAGTGGATGCGGTAGGCGACCGCACGGTGGGCCTCCACCCGGTCCGCCCACTCCTGCCCCCGGTGCGCGAACCGCACGCGTCCGGTGAGGACGTACCGGCCGTGCGGTGCGTTGGCCAGATGCGCCAGCGGGGCGGGGAGTTTGATACTGACCTCGCCGTCGGGGGCGATGCGGAGGGTTTCGTTGCCGTAGCGCTTCCCGCTCTCCCCGTCCGCCCGCAGAAACCACCGCTCCGCCTCCCACCGCGCACGCCACTGAGTCTCAGTGAGCTGGGCGGCGGGCAGGTGGTGCCGGGTGCGGGCCAGGCGTTTGCCGCCCCGCACGACGTGGACCTTCCCGGCTTCCCAGTCGGCGCGTTCCCGCGCGAGCCGGTCCTGAAGGGCGTGCAGGCGGCGGGACTTGGCATGCCACTCGCGCCGGGAACGGTAACCCCCGGCTCCCTCTTCGTGCCCTTCTGCCCGAGTGGCAGGGACAGGCGCTGCTGCAGAGTCCGCACACCTGTCTCAAGATTGCGTAGGTGGGCGTGGGCGCAGCGGCGGGCCAGCGCCCACTGCTCATGCGTGGCCTTGGTGAGCGCACCGGCCCACCGTGAGGAAGACTCAGGTGTCAGCTCCCGCTTGCGCACCGCCCACGCCTCGGCGTCATGCCCCAGACCATCACGGCAACGCGCCCTCAGATCACGACCGGCCAGCGCGCCCAGATGCGCGCCCACCCGCCGCAGCACCTCCTCATCGGCGGCCGTGAGCTGCTTGAGCCGGGTACGCACCGCCACCCCCGACGGACCGGGCGCCACGAACGGCGCCGCAAGCTCCCGCAACACCCCGCCCACCACACCACCCCCCCACCAGCCCGCCGGACTCGCCCCCGAAAACCGGATCACCCCGTCAACGAACACCAGCCGCAAAGGTCACCTATTCGAGAGGCGAACCGACATTCCCATTCCCGCACGGGACTGCACGCGCGCCCGCGCCCTCTGCGGACCCGCACCCCCGGTCCGCCCCCCGGTATCCCGCACGTCATGTCGCCGTAACCAGTGATTCAGCCGGCCTTGCGACGCTCGGCCAATGCGACCCGCCGTGCCCGAACCCACGCCGCCCCCCGCGCGGGGGGCACGTACGGGGAGAGGGCGTCCCGCCGACGCCCTCCCACCTGTCGCTTCTCCTGTTTCCGACGCGCCTGTTCCGCTCCGTACGCGGAAGAATGGCTCCATGAGCCAGCAGAACGCCCAGGCGCCGGTGGCGCACGCACAGCAGCCCTCCGTCGGGTCCCTCGCCGCGCACCGCCCCCACACGGTCGCCGCCACGCGCTCGGATCTGGAACCCGACCTCGACGCCGACCTCGACGTCTACGACGACTCGGCGGACGGCGACCAACTGCCCCAGGGCCGCTTCCTGGACCGGGAGCGCAGCTGGCTCGCGTTCAACGAACGGGTGCTCGAACTCGCCGAGGACCCGGCCACGCCCCTGCTGGAGCGGGCCAACTTCCTCGCGATCTTCGCCAGCAACCTGGACGAGTTCTTCATGGTCCGGGTCGCGGGCCTCAAGCGCCGCATCGCCACCGGCGTCGCCACCCGCTCCGCCTCCGGGCTGCAGCCCCGCGAGGTGCTGGAGATGATCTGGGCCCGCTCGCGCGAGCTCATGGCCCGGCACGCCGCCTGCTACCACGAGGACGTCGCCCCGGCCCTGGCCGACGAGGGCATCCACCTGGTGCGCTGGAGCGAGCTGACGGAGAAGGAGCAGGCGGGCCTGTTCACCCTCTTCCGGCACCGCATCTTCCCCGTACTGACCCCGCTGGCGGTCGACCCCGCGCACCCGTTCCCGTACATCTCCGGGCTCTCGCTCAATCTGGCCGTCGTCGTCCGCAACCCGGTCTCCGGGCACCGGCACTTCGCCCGCGTCAAGGTGCCGCCACTGCTCTCCCGCTTCCTGGAGGCCTCCCCGCAGCGGTACGTGCCCGTCGAGGACGTCATAGCCGCGCATCTGGAGGAGCTGTTCCCGGGGATGGAGGTGCTGGAGCACCACGCCTTCCGCCTCACCCGCAACGAGGACCTGGAGGTCGAGGAGGACGACGCGGAGAACCTTCTCCAGGCGCTGGAGAAGGAGTTGATGCGGCGCCGGTTCGGGCCGCCGGTGCGGCTCGAGGTCGAGGAGTCCATCGACCGGTACGTACTGGACCTTCTGGTACGGGAGTTGAAGGTCAGCGAGGCCGAGGTCTACCCGCTGCCCGGACCGCTGGACCTCACCGGGCTGTTCGGCATCGCGGCCCTGGACCGGCCCGAGCTGAAGTACCCCAAGTACATCGCCGGCACCCACCGGGACCTGGCCGAGGTCGAGTCGGCGTCCGCGCCCGACATCTTCGCCGCGGTACGCGAACGGGACGTGCTGCTGCACCACCCGTACGACTCCTTCTCCACCTCCGTGCAGGCGTTCCTGGAGCAGGCGGCGGCCGACCCGGACGTCCTCGCCATCAAGCAGACGCTGTACCGCACCTCCGGCGACTCCCCCATAGTCGACGCGCTCATCGACGCGGCCGAGTCCGGCAAGCAGGTCCTCGTCCTGGTCGAGATCAAGGCGCGCTTCGACGAGCAGGCCAACATCAAGTGGGCCCGCAAGCTGGAGGAGGCCGGCTGCCACGTGGTGTACGGGCTGGTGGGCCTGAAGACCCACTGCAAGCTCTCCCTCGTCGTACGGCAGGAGGGCGAGACGCTGCGCCGCTACTCGCACGTCGGCACCGGCAACTACCACCCCAAGACCGCACGGCTGTACGAGGACCTGGGGCTGCTCACCGCCGACCCGCAGGTCGGCGCGGACCTCTCCGACCTGTTCAACCGGCTCTCCGGCTACTCCCGCCGCGAGACCTACCGGCGGCTCCTCGTCGCCCCCAAGTCGCTGCGCGACGGGCTGGTCTCGCGCATCGACAAGGAGGCCCAGCACCACCGGGCGGGGCGCCCCGCCTACGTCCGCATCAAGGTCAACTCGATGGTGGACGAGGCGGTCGTCGACGCGTGCTACCGGGCCTCGCAGGCCGGGGTGCCGGTCGACGTGTGGGTGCGCGGCATCTGCGCGCTGCGCCCCGGGGTGCCGGGGCTGTCGGAGAACATCCGCGTCCGCTCCGTCCTCGGCCGCTTCCTGGAGCACTCCCGGGTGTTCGCCTTCGGCAACGGGGGTGAGCCGGAGGTGTGGTTCGGCAGCGCCGACATGATGCACCGCAACCTCGACCGCCGTATCGAGGCGCTGGTCCGGGTCACCGACCCGGGCCACCGGGCGGCCCTGAACCGGCTCCTGGAGACCGGCATGTCCGACACGACGGCCTCCTGGCACCTCGGCCCCGACGGCGAATGGACCCGCCACGCGACCGACCCGGAGGGCCAGCCCCTGCGAAACGTCCAGGAGACGCTCATAGACGCCCGGAGGCGCCGGCGTGGCACAGCAACACCCTGACCCGACACCCCCGGGCGTCCCGCCGAAGCGGGGGCTGCCGGGACCGGCGACCCCGGCCACCACGGCCGTCACGTCCGCCGCCGCCCCGGCCACGTCCGCCGCGACCGGCCCGGGCCAGTCCCCCGTCACCGGCCCGGGCGCACCGGCCGGTCCTCGCGGTTCCGCCGTCGGGGCACGGCTCGGTGCGGCCGTCGGCCGGCCGGTCGACGGCCCTCCGCGGGCCACGTCCGGCCCGGGGGCGCCCGGCCGTCCCCGTCCGGCCGGGGACCTGGCGACCGAACCGGGAGCGGCCCCCGCCGACGGGAGCGGTCCCGGCGGGGACGCGCTCGCCGCCTACCTCCAGGCGCAGGCCACCGAGTTCCTCCGCTCGCTGCGGGCCCACCGGGAGAGCGGGGCCGGGGGCGGCGGCGCCCCCGAGGAGTCCGCGGAGGCGGTCCGCGCGCTCAGGCGTTCCGCGCGGCGGATCAGCGGGACGCTGCACACCTTCCGGCCACTGCTGGACGCCGACTGGTCCGAGACCATGCGCCCCGAGCTGGCCTGGCTCTCCGGCACCCTCGCCCGCGAGCACGCTTACGCCTCCCGCCTGGAGCGCCTGCTGCTCGCCCTGCACCGGCTGTCCGGCGCGGCGCCGGTCCCGGCCGCCGCCGGGGTGGGCGCACGTACGGCGGGGGCGGACGCACCGGCGGGGGCGATCGCGCCGGCCGCCCCCGACCGCGCCGGCCTCACCGTCGGCGCGGCCAAGGCGGGCGCCCTGCTCGACCGTCAGCTCACCCTCGCCCGCACCCGCGCCCACTCCACCGCGCTCCAGGCCCTCGGCTCCGGCCGCTTCCACGCCGTCGCCGACCGGATCGCCTTACTGGCCAGCGAAGTGCCGCTGTCCCCCGCCGCGGCCGACACCGGCCTGCGCCCCCTGGCCACCGCCGCCGAGGAGCGGCTCACCGACGCCGTCGCCGCGCTGCCGCTGGTCACCGCCGGCCACCCCTACAACGCGGCGGCCCTGGTGCACGGCCTCGCCCCGGAGACCACCCCGCAGCCGCAGGACGCGCCCTGGCACCAGGTCCGCCTCCTGCTGCGCCTGCACCGCTACGCCCACGAGGTGCTGACCGGCGCCCCCGCCGACGTACGCCTGCGGGCCGCGGGCCAGGCCCTGACCCGCCACCGCGACGCCTCCGAGGCCGCGGCGGCGGCCGCCTCCGCCGCCCGCACCCCCCGCATCGCCCCCGCCACGGCCTACGCCCTCGGCGTCCTCCACGCCGACCAACGCCACGAGGTCGAAGCCGCCCGCTTCACCTTCCACCAGGCCTGGCAACGGCAGCTCCGGTGAAGGGACCAGGGCCGAGTTGATGCGCGGTTCCGGCGACTGACTGGACGCAAGCATCCCCCTCAGCTCTCCGTGCGGTACATCAGGTCCGTCTCGTGGGTCGTGAAGCCCAGGCGTTCGTACACCGTCACGGCCGCCGTGTTGTCGGCGTCGACGTAGAGCATCGCGGTGGGCAGGCCGCGGTCCGCCAGGTGGCGCAGGCCGATGGTGGTGAGGGCCTTGCCGAGGCCGCCGCCCTGGGCGGAGGGGCGGACGCCGACGACGTAGACCTCGCCGAGCCCCTCCTCGGCGTGCGTCTTCGTCCAGTGGAAGCCGAGGAGTTCCCCTTCGCCGACCTCGCCGTCGCCGCCGTCCCCGCTCGTGCGCTCGGCCAGGAAGAAGCCCTCGGGGTCGAACCAGGGCTCGGCCTTGCGGTCGTCGAGGTCGCGCTGGGTGAGGGAGCCCTGCTCGGGGTGGTGGGCGAAGGCCTCGGCGTTGGCGGCGAGCCAGGCCGCGTCGTCCTGCCCGGGCCGGAACGTCCGTACGGTCACGCCCGCCGGCAGCTTCGGCTCGGGGGCGTCGAAGCCGGTCAACGGGCGGCGCATCTGGCGCAGTTCGCGGAAGAGGGTGAGGCCGAGGACCTGGGCGAGGTGCCGGGCGGCGGAGTGCCCGCCGTGCGCCCACACGCGCAGCCGCTTGCCCGTGGCGGCGAGCAGCGCCGAGCCGAGCGCGCGGCCGTGGCCCTGCCCGCGGTGGGAGGGGTGCACGACCAGTTCCGCGGCCGGTGCCTCCACCGGGTCGGTGTCCTCCAGTTGCGCGTAGCCGACGAGCGTGCCGCCGGCCGACAGCAGCAGATGCCGTACGCCGTCCCGGGCGCCGCCGCGCAGTCGCAGCCGGCCCTGCTCGGACACCGCCTGCTGCCCGTCGCACCGGGCGGCCTCCGCGAGCAGCGCGAGCACGGCCTCGGCCTGCCCGGGGGAGAGCGCGGTGAGCGTGTCGAGGGAGCGGTTCGGGCCGGGCCGTGCGGTGTCTTCGCTGGTCATGCGTCCGAGCGTACGGGGAGGGTGCGGGGCGTGTCGCGTGTACGGCGCGCGGGCATCACATGCGCCTGGCAATGAGCTGGGTGAATTCAATATAAGGGCCGTAATAAATTCTGTGTGAGGCGGCGAATGGTTCCGCAGGGCGCCTGAAAATGGTTTCAGGTGCAATTCATCGAGGTCTCAGCGGAATTGGCCGTTTCCGGTCCCGGGGTCCCGTAGTGTTTTCCATGTCGAAAGCGAACGGCGCTTACGGCGAAGGAAACAACGGCAACGAACAAGGAGACGTCATGAGCTTCCGCAAGGTCACCCCGGTCAAGAAGAACCGCAAGCCCGCCGCCCCGGTGGCGAAGAAGCACGCGCCGAAGAAGGCCGCGCCGAAGCGCCGCCCGGTCGGCCACAAGGGCTGACACCCCCATCCCACGAGGCGGGGCCGCCGGACCGAACGAGGTCCGGGGCCCCGCCTCGGGCGTGTACGCGACCAATGATCCCCCCGGGGATCTCCCCGGGAATTCCCCCTGGATCCCCCTGTACATGGAAATCGAGGACGTCCCGTGCGTGAAGTCGAAGCGGCGTTCGCGCGGTTCTGGCCGCTGACGCGCGGCGACCGCGGACCGCTGGTGCTGATCGTCGTCTGCGTGATCGTCTCCGCGCTCGCCGAGACCGCCGCCATTCTGCTCTTCGCCGAACTCACCGACCACGCTCTCCAGGCCGGTTCGCTCGCCGCGTTCTGGGGACCGGCCGGCGCGTGGCTCGGCGTCGCCGTCCTGGGCGCGCTCGTCGGTTATCTCGGCAACTCCCTCGCCGTGTGGACGGCCGAGCGGTTCGTGCTGCGGCTGCGCGCGAAGGTGTTCCGGCACGTGCAGAGCCTGCCGCCGGACTTCTTCCAGCGGCACCGGCGTGGCGATCTGGTGGAACGTCTCACCGGGGACGTCGAGGCCATCGAACAGATGGTCGTCTCCGGGGTCGTCGGCGCGGTCTCCGCCGCCTTCTCCGCGCTCTTCTACGCCACCGCCGCGTTCTGGCTGCGCTGGGACCTGGCCCTTGCCACGTTCCTCCTCGCCCCCCTCTTCCTCCTCGCCGCGCGCCGCTTCTCCGGCCGCATCAAGAAGGCGTCCCAGGACGAACGGGCCGCCGACGGCGCGCTCACCTCCGTCGTCGAGGAGTCGCTCGGCAACATCGTCCTCACCCAGGCGTACAACCGGCGCCGTGCGGAGGAGCTGCGGCTGGAGAAGGAGGCGCGCGCCTGGCTGCGGGCGTCGGTGCGGGGGGCGCGGGCGAGTGAGCGGTACGAGCAGGTCGTCGAGGTGGTCGAGACGGTGTGCGTGCTCGCGGTGATCGGGCTCGGCGCGTGGGAGATCGCCCAGGGGCGGATGACGCTGGGGCAGCTGCTGGCGTTCGCCGCGTTCCTCGGCTATCTGTACCCACCGGTGCGGGACCTCGGGCAGCTCGGTCTGACGCTCACGGCGGCCACGGCGGGGGCGCGGCGGCTGGGCGAGCTGCTCGACGCCGAGCCCGCCGTGACGGATCCGGCGGAACCGGTGCCGGCGTGGCCGGTGCGCGGGTGGGTCGGCTTCCACGGGGTGTCGTTCCGGTACCCGGGGGCGGAGGGGCGCGAGGCGCTGCGGGAGGTGTCGCTGACGGTCGGCCCGGGGGAGCTCTTGCTGGTCACGGGGCCGAGCGGGGCCGGCAAGTCGACGCTGTCGAAGCTGCTGACCCGCTTCTACGACCCGACGGAGGGGGCCGTGTGCCTGGACGGGGTGCCGCTGGACGCGGTGCCGCTCGAGTTCCTGCGGGAGAACGTGACGCTGCTGCCGCAGGAGACGCTGGTGCTGCGGGGCACGATCCGGGAGAACATCGCGGCGGGGCGGCCGGGGGCGACGGAGGCGGAGATCGTGCGGGCCGCGCGGGACGCGGCGGCGCACGACTTCGTGGCCGCGCTGCCGGACGGCTACGACACGGTGATCGCGCCCGGGACGGCCGCGTTGTCCGGGGGACAGTCGCAGCGGGTGGCCATCGCGCGGGCGATGCTGCGGGTGGCCCCGGTCCTGGTGCTGGACGAGCCGACGGTGGGGCTGGACGCGGGGGCGGTGCGGGAGGTGATGGAACCGTTGCGCCGCCTCGCGGCGGGCCGCACGACGGTGCTCATCAGCCACGACCTGGCGCTGGCACCGCTGGCGGACCGGGTGGTGGTGGTCGACGGCGGGCGCGTGGTGGAGACGGGAACGCATGCGGAGCTGGCGGGGCGCCGGGGTGGGGTGTACGCGGGGCTCTGGGGGGCGGGTGAGTCCACTTCGCCCCCGCCGCCCCTCCCCCTTCCCGTCCCCGAGGGCTAGCCCTCGGAGCCTCGGGAAGATCACGCGGTTCCCCGCGCCTCTCTCCAGGGGCGCGGGGCTGTGTCGGTGTGCGGCTGCGCCGGCTGCATCCGCCGTCCCGCCCCCCTTTATATCGGGCATACGTACTTCTGTCGGGCTTCTCAGTGGTCCCTCAGGCGGCTCTCATGATCGCGGGACACTCTCTTTCACATGACAGAGAGCAGCTTCCGCAGCGGCGACCACGAGCAGCAGCACCCCCAGGCGGGCCACGCCCACCAGGCTCACCAGGCACCGGGCCCGGAGGGCCAGGCCGACCCCGCCACCGAACACCTGTTCGCTCCCGTGAACCCCGAGTGGCCGCCTCCCCCGTCCTACGACCCCGCCACCCAGCCGGCCGCGTCCCACAAGAAGCGCGCGAAGGGCCCCTTCGCCCTCCTCGCCGCCGTGGCGATAGCCGCCGCGGCCGTCGGCGGCGGCACGGCCTACGGCATCCAGGAGCTCACCCACTCCTCGAACACCGTCGCCGCGAGCACCACCGGCACCAGCGCGGTCCCGGTCGGCAAGAAGGGCTCCGTCTCCGCCATCGCCGCCGCCGTCAGCCCCAGCGTCGTGGAGATCACCGCCACCTCCAACGCCGGCGAGTCCACCGGCTCCGGCGTGATCATCACCAGCGACGGCGAGATCGTCACCAACAACCACGTCGTCACCGGCGCCTCCACCGTCAAGGTCCAGACGCACGACGGCAAGACGTACACCGCCCAGGTCGTCGGCACCGACAGCAAGAAGGACCTGGCCCTGATCAAGCTGGAGAACGCCTCCGGCCTCACGGCCGCCTCGCTCGGCGACTCCGACGACGTCCAGGTCGGCGACGAGGTCGTCGCCATCGGCTCCCCCGAGGGTCTGACCGGCACCGTCACCAGCGGTATCGTCTCCGCCCTCGACCGCGACGTGACCGTCTCCACCGACGAGAGCCAGCAGCAACAGCAGCAGGGCGGCGGCAACGGCAACTGGCCCTTCCAGTTCGGCGGCCAGCAGTTCAACGGCGACACCGGCTCGTCGACGACGACGTACAAGGCGATCCAGACCGACGCCTCCCTCAACCCGGGCAACTCCGGCGGCGCGCTGATCAACGCGGCCGGTCAGATCATCGGCATCAACTCCGCGATGTACTCCTCCTCCGCCGACTCCTCCTCGTCCAGCGCGGGCAGCGTTGGCCTCGGCTTCGCCATCCCGATCAACACCGTCAAGTCCGACCTCGCGACGCTGCGGGCCGGCGGCTCCGACAGCTGAACCGACCCTCCGCACCATGCGGCGGGCCCACTCCAGGCTCACTTCAGGAGGTCACGATGATCCAGCAGGTGACGCACACGGTGACCGGCACCGACCCGGCGGGCACGGCGCTCGCCCTGGCGGTCGCGTCCGCCCTCCACGCCCCTTCGACCCGGGCCCCCGAGGTCGCCCCCGTCCCCCCGCAGCCGCAGCTCATGGGGCTGCGGACCACCGCCGCCCATCCGCACCGCCGCCGGGTCGCCCTGCGCAGGCTGGACACGCTGCGGGCCTGACGTGCGACGCTTTAGGCGTTCAGCGCACGGCACGCAGACCCCGTGCCCCGTCCATCCCACCGCATCCGAGGAACCCCACGCCCATGAGCCCCGCCGAAGGCGACCGTGACACCCAGCGCATCCTGATCGTCGACGACGAGCCGGCGGTGCGCGAAGCACTCCAGCGCAGCCTCGCCTTCGAGGGCTACGACACCGAGGTCGCCGTGGACGGCGCGGACGCGCTGGAGAAGGCCACCGCGTACCAGCCGGACCTGCTGGTCCTGGACATCCAGATGCCGCGCATGGACGGCCTCACCGCCGCCCGCCGCATCCGCGGCACCGGCGACACCACCCCGATCCTGATGCTCACCGCCCGGGACACGGTCGGCGACCGGGTCACCGGCCTGGACGCCGGGGCGGACGACTACCTGGTCAAGCCGTTCGAACTGGACGAGCTGTTCGCCCGGGTCCGCGCCCTGCTGCGCCGCAGCGCCTACGCGGCCGCCGTGACCGGCGCGGACGAGGAGAACGAGACCCTCGCCTTCGGCGACCTGCGCATGGACCTGGCCACCCGCGAGGTGACCCGGGGCGGGCGCGCGGTGGAGCTGACCCGTACCGAGTTCACGCTTCTGGAGATGTTCATGGCGCACCCGCGCCAGGTGCTCACCCGTGAGCAGATCCTCAAGGCGGTCTGGGGCTTCGACTTCGAGCCGAGCTCCAACTCCCTGGACGTCTACGTGATGTACCTGCGCCGCAAGACGGAGGCCGGCGGCGAGGCCCGCCTCGTCCACACGGTGCGGGGCGTCGGGTACGTCCTGCGCGCGGGCGGCGCGGAGTGATCCGACGCTTCCGCGCGCTGCCGCTCCGTTCCCGCCTGGCGCTGCTGGTCGCCGCGGCGGTGGCCTTCGCGGTGGCGGCGGTCTCGGTGACGTGCTGGTTCATCGTCCAGGGCCGGCTGTACGCCCAGGTGGACGACGATCTGAAGCAGGCCACCCAGCGGCCGCAGCAGTACTCCCAGGTCGTCGGCACGCTCAACAACTGCACGCAGACCCCGCAGGGCGCCCCGAGTCAGCTGCGGACCCGGGAGAACTACTACCTCGAACTGGTCCAGGCGGACGGCACGGCCTGCGTCTCCTCGAACTCCGCGGGCCTGGTGAAGGTCACCGGCGCCGACAAGCGCGTGGCCCAGGAAGCGGGCTCCGCCGGCTCCGCCGACCGGGTCGTGCGCCGCAACGGCACCGACGACGACGGCAACGCCGTCCGCGTCCGGACGATCCCGCTGACCGCCACCCAGGGCCTCGGCACCGAGCCGCAGATCGTGCCCGGCACCGCCCTCCTCGTCGCGACCCCGCTCAGGAGCACCCAGTCGACCCTGAACGACCTGGCGCTGATCCTGCTGCTGGTCTCCGGCATAGGGGTGCTCGGCGCCGGGGCCGCCGGACTGGCCGTGGCCCGCGCGGGGCTGCGCCCCGTCGACAAGCTCACCGCGGCCGTCGAACACGTGGCCCGCACGGAGGACCTCACCGTCCGCATCCCCGTCGACGAACCCGCCGACGACGAGATCGCCCGCCTCTCCCGCTCCTTCAACTCCATGACGGCGTCCCTGGCTTCCTCCCGGGACCTCCAGCAGCAACTGATCGCGGACGCGGGCCACGAACTCCGCACCCCCCTGACCTCCCTCCGCACGAACATCGAACTCCTCACCCGCAGCGAGGAGACCGGCCGCCCCCTCCCCGCCGCCGACCGCAAGGCGCTGCTCGCCTCGGTGAAGGCGCAGATGACGGAACTGGCCGCGCTCATCGGCGACTTGCAGGAGCTGTCCCGCCCGGACACCGGCCAACACTCGGACCGTACGCAGATCGTGGCCTGGCAGGACATCGTCGAGTCGGCGCTGCGCCGGGCCCGGCTGCGCGGCCCGGAGCTGACGATCACAGCGGACGTGGAGCCCTGGTACGTCCGCGCGGAGCCGTCCTCGCTGGAGCGGGCGGTGGTCAACATCCTGGACAACGCGGTGAAGTTCAGCCCCGAGGCCGGCACGATCGAGGTACGGCTGGCCGACGGCGTCCTGACGGTACGGGACCACGGCCCCGGCATCGACGCCGACGAACTCCCCCACGTCTTCGACCGCTTCTGGCGCTCCCCCGGCGCGAGGGCCCTGCCGGGCTCCGGCCTCGGCCTCTCCATCGTGGCCCGCACGGTCCAACAGGCGGGCGGCGAGGTCTCCCTCGCCCCCGCGACGGACCCACCCGGCGGCACGATCGCCACGATCCGCCTCCCGGGGGCACCGACACCGCCGCCGAGGCAGGAAGAGCTCCTTGGCTAGGGCCTGTCTTTGGCAGTGTGCGCCCGCGTCAAGCGTAGTCAGATGCCGACAAGCCGGACACGTTCGCCGCACAACCCGGCCATGTCGTCCACGTCGGACGTCAGTATGACCACGGGGCCCGGCTGGCGCAGCGCCATCTCGGCGACCGTCGCGTCGATCGCGTACTTGTGGCCGTGCAGACCGGCGGCCTTGAGCAGATCGGCCGAGGCTCTCGCCGCGTTCTCGGTCACGGGCTCGACCTTGACGCGGGAGAGGGCCCACTTCAGTCGGGGCAGGTTCACCCGTGCATGGCTGACCTCGACGATGGTGTTGGCTCCGATGACGACATCGGCGCCCATGGTGTGCAAGACCTGGAACATGGCGAGGATCTCGCGGTCCTGAGCGATCCAGGCGGAGAGCCCCTGGGAATCCAGGACGACGGTTTCGACGTGTTCGTTCACGCCGCGCTCGCCGGCCCGTCGGCATCCGCCGCCGTGCCGAAGAGCCTGGAGCGCGCCTGAGACAGCTCCTCCTCGGTGAACGCTCCGTGCTCCTCCTGGTGACGCAACAGATCGGCACCGAGCAGTTGGTGCCGAATCTGACGGCCCACGGCCTCGGCGACGTATCCGGAGACGTTGTCGGTGAGCTTCTTCAGTTCGGCGACCTGCTCGGCCGGTAGCGTCACAGTGATGCGCGTGGTGTCCGCCATGGGGCGAGCATACTGCGGTATGCGCCGCAGCCGCTCACGGCCGCGAGGGACGGTGACGGCCGGCCGGTGGCCCCAGCCTGCTCACACCCCGTTCCAAGGTCCGCCACAGTCGGCCGGTGGAGCGTCGGGGCCATGGCGCGGAAGATTCTGCTGGCGGACGACGACGCGGCCGTACGCGAAGGGCTCGGCCGGGTTCTGAGGTTCGAGGGGTACGAGACCGTGCTCGCCGGGGACGGCCGCGAAGCCGTCGTACGCGTGAACGGGGACGGTGACGGCGGACGGCCCGACCTCGTGCTGATGGACGTCACCATGCCGGTACTGGACGGGCTGGCCGCGACCCGGCGGATACGGGCCTCCGGCTGCACCGTGCCGATCCTCATGCTCACCGGGCGCGACGCCGTCGGCGACCGCATCGTCGCCCTCGACAACGGGGCCGACGGCTATCTGATGAAGCCCTTCGCGACGGAGGAACTCCTCGCGCGGGTACGGGCGCTGCTGCGCCGTTGCCCACGGCTCCCGGCACCGCCGGCGGAGGACCGTCTCACCTTCGACGAACTGGCCATGGACCGCATCACCCGCACGGTGACCTGGTCCGGCCGCCCGCTGGAGCTGACGAAGACGGAGTACGCCCTCCTGGAGTACCTCCTCCGCCACCCCGGCAAGGTCCTCACCCGCAGCCGCCTGCTGCGCGAGGTGTGGGGCTTCTCCTTCGAGCCCACGTCCAACACGCTCGACGTCTACGTCATGTACCTGCGCCGCAAGCTCCACCACGAAGGTGCCCCCCTCCTGATCCACACCGTCAGGGGCCTGGGCTTCGCCCTGCGGAGATGAAGCGCCCGGGCAAGGGGCGCGGAGCCCCTCAGCGGAGCCCCTCAGCGGAGCCCCTCAGGCCACGCAGCCGCAGGACGCGCGGTTCACCAGGCGGGACGGGAACTGCTTCAGGCGTTCGCGGTGGGAGCCGGGGACGCGGAGGCCGTCGTCCAGGACGAGGTCCACCGCCGCCCGCGCCATCGCCGACCGGTCCGACGCGACCGTCGTCAGCGGCGGATCCGTCAGCGCCGCCTCCTTCACGTCGTCGAACCCCGCCACCGCCAGCTGCCCCGGCACCTCGATCCGCAGCTCCCGCGCCGCCCGCAGCACCCCGATCGCCTGGTCGTCCGTCGAGCAGAAGATCGCCGGTGGCCGGTGCGGGCCGGCCAGCAGCTCCAGCCCCACCTGGTACGCGTCGTAGCGGTTGTACGGCGCCTCGAACAGCCGCCCCTCCGTGGAGACGCCCGCCTCGGCCATCGCCTGCCGCCAGCCCTCCACGTGGTCGGAGACCGGGTCGCCCACCGCCGGCGTCTCCGCCGTACCGCCCATGCAGGCGACGTACGGATGCCCGTGCTCCAGCAGGTGCTGGACGGCGAGCCGGGCGCCGCCGAGGTCGTCCGTCACCACCGCCACGTCGTCTATCAGCTCGGGCCGCTCGTGCAGCAGCACCACCCGCGCGTCCCACGCCTCGATCTCCGCGGCGGCGTGGTCGTTGAGCGCGTGGCTGACGAGGATCAGCCCGGAGACCCGCATGCCGAGGAAGGCGCGCAGATAGTGGACCTCGCGCTCGGCGACGTAGTCCGTGTTGCCGACCAGCACCATCTTTCCGCGCTCGGCGGCGGCCTGTTCGACCGCGTGCGTCATCTCGCCGAAGAACGGCTGGCGCGCGTCCGGCACGATCATGCCTATGAGGTCGGTCCGCCGCGAGGCCATGGCCTGGGCGACCCGGTCCGGCCGGTACCCCAGCTCCTTGATCGCGGCGAGGACACGCTCGCGCGTGGCCGGGGCGACCGGCCGGGGTCCGTTGTTGATGACGTAGCTGACGACGGCGGTGGAGGTCCCCGCCAGCCGCGCCACATCGTCCCGAGTCACCTTGGCCACGCGCGGAGTCTACGCGGATGGATCGGCCCTGGGCAGGGAGTTTCCCCCGCTTCTCACGCCTCGGAAGCGGCCTTGGCGGTGGCGTCGGCCGACTCGCCCTTCTCGTCCTGTTTCGCCCTCTCCGTCCGCCGGGACCCTTCCGGCCCGTCCTGCTTCTCGGCGCGCTCGGCGCGCTCGGCGCGCTCGGTCCGGTCGGTCCGGTCGGTCCGGTCGGTCCGGTCCGGCTTCTCCGGGGTCACGAACCGGTAGCCGACGTTCCGCACGGTGCCGATCAGCGACTCGTGCTCGGGGCCGAGCTTGGCCCGCAGCCGCCGGACGTGCACGTCGACCGTGCGGGTGCCGCCGAAGTAGTCGTACCCCCAGACCTCCTGAAGGAGCTGGGCGCGGGTGAAGACGCGGCCCGGGTGCTGCGCGAGGTACTTCAGCAGCTCGAACTCCTTGAAGGTGAGGTCCAGGACGCGGCCCTTGAGCTTGGCCGAGTACGTCGCCTCGTCCACCGACAGGTCGCCGTTGCGGATCTCCATGGGGGAGTCGTCGCCCGCGATCTGCTGTCGGCCCATGGCCAGCCGCAGCCGGGCCTCGACCTCGGCCGGGCCCGCGGTGTCCAGCAGGACGTCGTCGATGCCCCAGTCCGCGGTGACGGCGGCGAGACCGCCCTCGGTCACCACCAGGACCAGCGGGCAGCCGGGCCCCGTCGAGCGCAGCAGCTGGCACAGGCTGCGCACCTGCGGCAGGTCGCGGCGGCCGTCGATGAGGATGACGTCGGCCCCGGGGGTGTCGACGAGGGCCGGGCCCTCCGCCGGGGCCACCCGCACGCTGTGCAGCAGCAGCCCGAGCGCGGGCAGCACCTCAGCGGAGGGCTGGAGGGCGTTGGTGAGGAGCAGCAGGGAGCTCATCGCGTCCTCCCCTCGGGGGTCGTCCCCTCCGGGGGCTTCGTATGGTCGTGCTCGGTTCGCTGGCCCATGACGTCCGGTCCTTCCTCGGTTCTGTCGAGGATGTGTGCGGCACTGCACTGCTTCACTGCTTGGCTGCTTCGCTGTGGCTTTCCGCGCTTCGCTGCCGGCTTTCCCGCTTCGTATACAACGCTCCCGAAAGCACAAAAGGACCCGGGGGCTTCTCTGCCCGAGTCCTCTTCGCAGCAGAATAGCCCACATGAGCGGTGGTCGGGCAGGTCATGTGGCGCGTCCCACGGGGCGTCCGAAGGGTGAGACACCCGCGGACGCGGTGTCCGGGGCGGGTACGGAGGGGGAGCGGCGGGCGCCGCGGCGGCGGTTCCTGCGCACGGAGGACGGGGTCCTGATCGACGCCGCGTACGACCCCGGCGAGCGTGCCGCGGAGGCGGAGGGCGCCGGGCTCGTCCTCGTCGTCGC
Source organism: Streptomyces sp. NBC_00670 (assembly GCF_036226765.1). Taxonomy (NCBI): domain Bacteria; kingdom Bacillati; phylum Actinomycetota; class Actinomycetes; order Kitasatosporales; family Streptomycetaceae; genus Streptomyces; species Streptomyces sp. NBC_00670. Next base: position 3,428,862 of record NZ_CP109017.1, on the reverse strand, counting down.
GCACGGTTTCACCGGGGACCTGGAGCGCCCGCACGTACGGCGGGTCGCGGCCGCGCTGCGCCGTCGCGGGGCGGTGGTCACGTTCTCCTTCCGGGGCCACGGCGCCTCCGGCGGGCACTCCACCGTCGGCGACCGCGAGGTGCTGGACCTGGCGGCGGCGGTGCGGTGGGCGCGTGAGCTCGGCCACACCCGGGTGGCCACGGTCGGCTTCTCGATGGGCGGCTCGGTGGTACTGCGGCACGCGGCGCTGCGGCCCGAGGGTGCGGAGACGGACACGGTGGTCGCGGTCAGCTCGCCGGCCCGCTGGTACTACCGGGGTACGGCACCGATGCGGCGGCTGCACTGGCTGGTCACCCGGCCGGTGGGGCGCGCGGTGGGCCGCTACGGCCTGCGCACCCGCATCCACCACCGGGACTGGGACCCGGTCCCCGCCTCCCCGGTCGAGTCGGTGCCGCTGATCGCGCCGACGCCGCTGCTGATCGTGCACGGCGACCGGGACGGCTACTTCCCCGTCGACCACCCCCGCATGCTGGCCGACGCCGCCCCCGACCACGCCGAACTCTGGCTGGAGGAGGGCATGGGCCACGCCGAGAACGCGGCGGCGGACGAGCTGTTGGAGCGCATCGGGGCGTGGGTGGCGGCGCGGGCGGGCTAGCCTGACGGTGTTCACACAGCCGGCGCCGAGGTACTCGCCGGCATCACCGATCGAGGGACGAGATGGCAAGAGGCACGGTGCGCTACTGGGCCGCCGCCAAGGCCGCGGCCGGGACCGCCGAGGAGCCGTACGACGCGGTCACGCTCGCACAGGCGCTCGACGCCGCCCGGGAACGACACCCCGGCGAGCTGGACCGGGTCCTGCTGCGGTGCTCCTTCCTCGTCGACGGAGACCCGGTCGGGAAGCGTGAACACGAGACGGTACGGCTGGCCGAGGGCGGCACGGTAGAGGTGCTCCCGCCGTTCGCAGGAGGGTGAGCATGTCGGAGCCGTATGGGCCCTACGGGGAGCATGGGCAGCAGGGGGAGTACGAGCAGTACGGGGAGTACGGGCAGCAAGGGCCGTACCGGTCCCCGCGGTACGACGGCTACCAGCAGGGGTACGGGGAGCCGCGGCCGTACGCCCAGCAGCCGCCGCAGCAGCAGCACCAGCCGCCGCAGCAGCAGCACCAGCACCCTCAGCAGCAGGGCTGGTACGGCGGTGAGGCCGCCGATCCGCAGCAGTACACCGCCGATCCGCAGCAGTACACCCAGCAGTGGCAGGGGCAGACCTGGGAGACGCAGGTCCAGCCCTCGCTCGCCGCGCCGGCGGCGGCGGAGACGGCGTACATGCCGACGACGGGGGCGGTGCCGTACGAGCCGCAGGCCGCGCCGGCTCCGGCCCCGGTTCCGGCGCCCGAGCCGGTGCCGGCGCCTCCCGTCGCGGGCGCGGCGGGCGGCGGTGACGGGACGCCCTACGGGCCCGCCACGGTCGCCGGGAACACCCGGATCACCGACGCGCAGCGGGCGCGGTTGGAGGGCCGGTCGCCGATCATCGAGCCGGGCATGCAGCCCGCGCTGCTCACCGCCGTGCTCGGCGTGCTGCTCGCCGGGGCGGCGGTCGTCGGGTCGTACGCGCTCGTCGTGCCGCTCGTGGTGCTCCAGGCCGTGACCGCGGCCGGCTGGTTCCGGCTCAACGGCATGTGGCCGGCCCGGCAGGGCATCGCCCTGGCCTTCCTCGGCGGGCTCGTCGCGGACGTGGCCGTCCTCGCGGCCGGGCGGGAGCACGGGCCGGCGGCGATCCTCGGCACGCTGGGGGTGTGGGTGCTGCTCACCCTCGTCCTGCAACTGCGTTCGCACGCCGATCCGGACGAGCGGATGTACGGGCTGATGGCGACGGTCGTCTCGGCGGCGCTGACGGTCGTGGCGACGGGGCATCTCGCGGCCGACGCGGACGCGGTGACGGTGGGCGGGGTGGCGGTCACGGTGGCGGTCGTCGCGCGGGCGTTGCCGTTGCCGACGGTGGTGTCGGTGGTGGTCGCCCTGCTGGCGGCCGCGGGGGCCGGGGTCGCGGTGGGCGGGATGACGGATCTGGGGGCGTCGGGAGCGGGGCTGGGGGTCGGGGCGGGGGTGTGCGCGCTGATCGGCCACCGGGCGGCGAGCTACGACTATCCGTCGCGGTTCGTGCACTTCACGGCGGGCGTGGCGTTGCCGCTTGCCGCGGCTGCGCCGGCGGTGTGGGTGCTGGGGCAGGCGCTGGGGTAGCCGACGGGGGTTTCCCCGCCCCCGCCGCCCCTACCCTTCCCATCCCCGACAAGGGGCTCCGCCCCTTGGACCCCGGGGGGCTCGGGTGGCGTGGTTCGACGGGAGTGCGGGTGGGTTGTGGCTGGTCGCGCAGTTCCCCGCGCCCCTTGAAAGCAGGGGGCGCTCCCTGCTCCGACAACGCAGCGCCCCGTCACAACCGATCAACAACCCGGCCCTCGGCCGCCCCCTCCCCACCCGTCCGGGTTACGCTCGCCGTTCGACCGATCGACGCGGGGGACACACCGGGCATGCGCGCACTGCGAATACTCCTCATCATCATCGTGATCGTCGGCGGACTCTTCGTCATCGCCGACCGCGTCGCCGTCCACTTCGCCCAGAACGAGGCCGCCGACCGCATCAAGACCAACGAGAACCTCGCCGAGACCCCCAGCGTCTCCATCGACGGCTTCCCGTTCCTCACCCAGGTCGCGAGCGGCGAGCTCGACGAGATCCACGTCGGCATCAAGGACTACGAGGTCGCCACCGGCACCGCCGGGAAGAACGGCGGCGCCGGCGCCGACACCCTCCGCATCGACGACCTCAACGCCGACATGCACGGCGTCGACTTCTCCAGCGACTACTCCTCCGCCACCGCCCGCACCGCCACCGGCACGGCCACGATCTCCTACGACGAGCTCCTGAAGGCGGCCAAGTCGGAGCCGACGGAGATCATCCCGGGCGTCACCGCGCGGATCCTCGGCCTCTCGGACGGCGGCAACGGCAAGATCAAGGTGAAGGTCAAGATCCAGGGCCCCACCAAGGCGCTGTCGCAGACGACGTCCCTGCTCAGCTCCATCACCGTCGAGAACGGCGTCGTCAAGGTGCATGCCGACTCGCTGCCCAAGACCGGCCTGGCCCTCGCCGAGCAGAAGGTCCGCTCCATCACCGACTTCCAGCAGGCGATCGACCAGCTCCCCGGCGGCATCAAGATCGACAAGGTCGAGGCCGCCGAGGAGGGCGTGCACATCACCGCCAAGGGCACCAACGTCAGCGTGACGGGCTGAGGTTCACTCCGGCGGACCGAGACACACTCCGCCGGGCCGAGTCCCACCCCCGCCGGCCGGTATGAGACGGCTCCGCGTGGGGTAGGACCGCCCCTGGGCCGCCGCGCCCCCGTCCCGTGACACGTCCCGTACGACCGTCCCGTACGACCGTCCCGCACGACTGTCCGTCAGCCGAGACGCCCCCGTCCGCCCAGCAGATGCCCGCCCCGTGTGACGCGAGTGACAATGGCCGCGAAACCGGGCAGTGGCGGACCTCCCGCGGGCCCGACGGAACCCCGGCCACCCTCGTCATCCCACATCACGGACGATCGCGTCTCAGTATGCGACACGTCGGTGACATGCCCGCCCGTCCGTCCTTACGATCGCAGCATGCGGTGCTACTCGAGCGTCCCCCGACTGCGGGGACAGGCGGATCTGACGAAGCGGCGGGCAGTCGACCTGTGCCGCGTCGCCGCCATGCTCTGTCGCACTTTCTGACCGGAGGCCACCCGCCTCCGCGTTCCCCACGGCGCCCTCGCCCCCGAGGCCCCGCCCCGCGCCGTACGCGCCCCTCGCGGGGCACGGCCGCGCGCCCCGCACCCACCCGCATCATCCCGCCGCAACTGCCCCGGAGGAGAAAGCATGAGCCGCAGCGACGTACTGGTCGACGCCGACTGGGTCCAGGCGCACCTGGACGACCCGAACGTGGCCGTCGTCGAGGTCGACGAGGACACCGCCGCGTACGACAAGAACCACATCAAGAACGCGATCCGCATCGACTGGACCAAGGACCTCCAGGACCCGGTCCGCCGCGACTTCGTCGACCAGGAGGGCTTCGAGAAGCTCCTGTCGGCCAAGGGCATCGCCAACGACACCACCGTCGTCCTCTACGGCGGCAACAACAACTGGTTCGCCTCGTACGCGTACTGGTACTTCAAGCTCTACGGCCACCAGGACGTCAAGCTCCTCGACGGCGGCCGCAAGAAGTGGGAGCTGGACTCCCGCGACCTGGTCGACGGCTCCGAGGTCCCCAGCCGCCCGGCCACCCAGTACAAGGCCAAGCCGCAGGACGCCTCGATCCGCGCCTTCCGCGACGACGTCGTGAACGCGATCGGCTCGCAGAACCTCGTCGACGTGCGCTCGCCCGACGAGTTCTCCGGCAAGCTGCTCGCCCCGGCCCACCTGCCGCAGGAGCAGTCGCAGCGCCCGGGCCACGTCCCGACGGCCGCGAACATCCCGTGGTCGAAGAACGCCAACGACGACGGCACCTTCAAGTCGGACGACGAGCTCAAGGAGCTCTACACCGCCGAGAACGTGGACCTCGCCAAGGACACCATCGCCTACTGCCGCATCGGTGAGCGCTCCGCGCTGACCTGGTTCGTCCTGCACGAGCTGCTCGGCCAGGAGAACGTCAAGAACTACGACGGCTCCTGGACGGAGTACGGCTCCCTCGTGGGCGTGCCGATCGAGCTCGGCACCGGCAAGTAACCCGCACGACCGACGACACCGACACCGACCTTTCAAGACCTCTTCAGGAGTACGACATGTGTGGAGCGAAGGCCGGCGGCCCGGACGCCTCGACGATCAAGGCCGGTGAGACCACCATCCAGGGACAGGTGACCCGTGACGGCGAGCCGGTGACCGGCTACGTCCGCCTGCTGGACTCGACCGGCGAGTTCACCGCGGAGGTCCCCACCTCCGCGACGGGGCAGTTCCGCTTCTACGCGGCCGAGGGCACCTGGACCGTACGGGCCCTGGTTCCCGGCGGCACCGCGGACCGCACGGTCGTCGCCCAGCAGGGCGGCCTCGCGGAGGTCGCGATCGCGGTCTGAGTGAGCGGGGGCGCGCACGCGCCCCGAACGGCGGCAGGGCCGCACCCACCGGGAACCTCCGGAGGGTGCGGCCCTTCGCCGGTCCGGCCTACGCTGAGAAGCATGTACGCACGCCGGCGCCGGACGTACTTCGTGATGATGGGGACCTGCATCGCGCTCTTCGTGCTGGCCTGGGGAGTCGTACGGCTCTGGTCGGTCCCGGCGGCCATCGGGATGTGCGTGGTGGCCATGGTCATCCCGCCGGCCGCCGCGATCCTCGCCAACCGGCGCGGCCCCGACGACCGCTGGTGGGACGACCCCTCCGGCGACCCCAAGTCCGACGAGTGGTGGGACGAGCTGGACGGCAGGAAGCGCCGGTAGCGCCCGCCCTTCTGTCCTGCCCGACCCGTCTCAGTAGACGAGCGCCTGTGTCTCGTCCGCCATCGCCTCCTGCACGAACACCTGCGCGCCCGCGATCCGGACGCCCTCGATGACGTCCTTCTCGGTGAGGTCCCGGCGGGCGGCGCACTGCGTGCAGAGCGTGATGCGGCCCGCCGCCATGATCGACTCGATCAGGCCGGGCAGCGGCGCGGAGTGCGGCAGTTCGAACTCCGCCGCCCGCCCCGGCACCGCGAACCACGCGGACTCGCCGGTCAGCCACAGGGACACGTCCACACCACTGGCGACGGCCACGGCCGCCACGGTGAACGCCTGCGAGCAGCGTTCGGGCGCGTCCGCCCCCGCCGTCACCTTGATCACGAGCTTCTTCGCCATGCCCGAATCGTAATCAACGTGTCTACAACCGGGGACGGGACCTGTGGGTCTTCTGTGCCGCACGGGACGGAATCCGTGCTTCACCTTTTTGTGGGGGACGTCTTGGAACGACCCGAAGAAAGACCCGACGCGCCAAAAGCGCCTGATGAACCACTTGTCGCACCAGTTGTCGCACCACCTGTCGGGCCACCTGTCCAGTCACCTGTCGAACCGTCCGTAGAACCCCCTGTCGAGTTCGCTGTAGAACCCCCGGTCGCGCCCTCCGCGGAACCGTCCGCGCCGGTCCGGCGGCGGCGTGGTCCGCTGCTGCTCGCCGGGGCCGCCGTGCTCGGGCTGGTCGCCGGTGCCTGCGCCGGGTACCTGATCCAGGCCGACCGCGCGCCGACGAAGCTGCCCTCCCTCTCCCAGCCGGTCATCAAGCAGGCCAAGGGCGAGCCGGAGCCGCTCTCCGCCGCGCGGGACGCCCGGCTGAGGACCGACGGCGATCTGCGCAAGCTGCTGCTGAAGAAGCCGGCCGGCGCCGAGGACGCGGAGTGGCTCACGGGAACGGACGGCTGGCTGGACCAGGCCTCGTACGCCGAGAGTTACGAGAAGCCCGCCGGCGCCTTCGAACATGCCTCGGACGAGGAGTTCCGCCGGGCCGCCGTCGTCGGCTGGGAAACGGGCGGCGACAGCAGCGTGGAGATCCGGCTGGTGCAGTACCGGCAGGAGGAGTCCCTGGCGGCCGAGGAGTCCAACTCCAACAACCAGTACTGGGCCGGCCGTAAGAGCGGCACCCGGAGCTGGGCGCTGCCCGGCACGCGGGACGGCCGCGCGTACGTGCACAGCCGGCCCGAGACGAAGGCCGGCTATCTGCCGGTGTACGACGCGGAGGCGTACGCCTGGCGCGGGGACGTCTGCCTGGAGATCTACGTCACCGGCACCAAGCCGGTCACCAAGGCCACGATCATGCGCCTGGCCGAACGTCAGCTGGAGCGCCTGTGAGCCATGAAGAACCCACCCCGCCGATCCCGGACGCGGCTCCGGCCGCACTCCCGGACCCGATCCCGGCACCGGAAGCGATCCCGGCACCGGAGACGAGTCCGACCCCGGTCGCCCGCCCCGCCAGGCGTGCCCGCGTGCCGCGGATCGTCGGGGCCGCCGTGCTCGCGCTCGCCGTCGTCGGCGGGGTCGGGTACACCGCCGTCGCCGTCGACGGGGCCGACCGTGACGCGGGCGCCCCCCGCTGGAAGTTCCCCGAGGGGAAGGGCGACGACCACAAGGCGCCCGCCGCCTCCGGGCTCGCCGCGCTGCTCGTGCCGTACGGCGGCGACAGTACCGGCGGCTTCGGGCGCGGTCCCGACCTCGGCGAGTACGGCGCGGACGCCGAGCTCAGCGGGGCCCGGGCCACCGCCCTCCGCAAGGAGGTGCTGCGCGACCTGCCCCGCTCCCAGCGCAGGCTGCTGGAACGGCAGATCGACAAGCAGCACATCAAGGGCATGGCGATGCGCAGCTACCTCGACCGCACCTGGGACTCTGCCGCCACCGTGAGCATCACGCTGGTCCGCATGGACCGCTCCTCCGTACGGGCCGCCGCCGCCGGCCAGGACGAGCTCTTCGACGCCCTGGGCGACGTCCTGCGCGAGGGGCCCAGGATCAAGGGGCACAAGGACGCGCGGTGCTACCGGCCGCCGAAGGACACCGGCGACGACCTGGACGCGATGTACTGCTACGCCGCTCAGGGAGACGTCCTGGTCACGGCCACGGTGGACGGGGTGGCCCCGTTGAAGACCGAGGGAGCCACACAGCTCCTCAAGGACCAGCTCGACCGCATCGCGGAGCCGGGGGAGGCGGTATGACCGACCAGCAGCAGGAAGCGCCGGTGCGGGAGGTGACTCCCGTCCCGGAGCAGGCCCTCGTCCCGGAGCAGGCTCCCGTCCCGGAGCAGGCTCCGACCCAGGAACAGGAACAGCCCCCCGCCCCCGCGGCCCCGCCCAAAAAGAACCGCCGCACCCTGTGGACGGCCCTGCGGTGGACCGCCGCCGTCGCCGTGTTCGCGGCGGTCGGGGTGTCCACGGCGTACGGCATCACGCGTGCCGACCGCACGGACCTGCCCGGCCTCGCCACCGCCTCGGACGGCCGCTGGGACTACCCGGAGCTGACCCGGCCGCCGCTGCCCTCCGGCAGCCTGGGCCCCTTCGACGAGGGCAACGGGGCCGGCGCGCACTACGCCGACCTGCGCGGCCTCGTCCTGCCCGCCCCGAAGGGCGCGACCGCCGACAAGGCGCTGCGCGGCACCGACGGCTGGCTGGCGACGAAGGACTTCCTGGCGGCGTACGCCGGCAAGGACGACCGGGAGACCCTCGGCGGTCTGCTCGCCGACCGCGCGCTGCGGCACGTGGCCGCCCGGGGCTGGACCACGCCCGACGGCACGCACACCCGGGTCTACCTGCTCCAGTTCAACACGGCGGCCGTCGCGGAAGACCTGTTCCTGGACGAGCTGTCGGGCGCCGTCAGCCCGCCGTACGCCCTGCGCGGGGCCGGGGACTCCGTCTTCGACGACGACTGGCCCGACAAGGCGGTCATCCGGGACGTGCACCGTTCCACCTACGTCGAGGCCAAGCCGTACGGCGCCGAGCAGGTGCGGCAGGCGTACCTCTCCGCCGGGGACGTGATCGCGCTGATCACGCAGTCCCGCGAGGGCAGCGCGAAGGCCGTCCCGTTCCAGCAGACGGTGGTGCTCCAGGGCCAGCTCCTGAGCTGACCCGAGCCGACCGGCGGCCGAGCGGCCCGGAGAGGAGGGCCGGACCCCGGCCGCGTAAGCTGGGGTCCGGCCCTGTAGGGCCTCCGCCGTGTCCGCTCGTACCAGTCGTACCGCTCGCCCGAGGAGCACCCTGTGGAGATCTTCTTCGAAACCCTGCTGGTCCTGGTCTGCGTCGGCGTGCTCGCCTTCGCGTACCTGACCGTGAAGAAGCTGTACCAGGGCCAGCGCTGACCGTCGTCCAGGAGCTCCGCTCATGATCGAGATCCCGTCCGACCTCCACAAGAGCCTCGTCCCGCTCGCCTTCCTGCTCGGCGACTGGGCCGGCGCGGGCGTGCACGACTTCCCCGGCTCCGAGAAGTGCAACTTCGGCCAGGAGGTCTCCTTCAGCCACGACGGCCGGGACTTCCTGGAGTACCACTCGCGCAGCTGGGTGCTGGACGGCGAGGGCAGGAAGGTCCGGCCGCTGGAGACCGAGTCCGGCTACTGGCGGATCGACACCGACCGCAAGGTCGAGGTCACCATGGTCCGCGACGACGGTGTCGTCGAGGTCTGGTACGGCGAGCTGGCCGACAAGAAGCCGCAGGTCGACCTGGCCACCGACGCCGTCGCCCGCACCGCGGCCTCCGGCCCGTACACCGGCGGCAAGCGGCTGTACGGGTACGTCAACAGCGACCTGATGTGGGTCGGCGAGAAGCAGACGCCCGACGTCGAGCTGCGCCCCTACATGTCGGCCCACCTGAAGAAGGTCGTCACCCCCGAGGACGTCGAGCGCTGGGCCAAGGCCCTGCCCGAGGACATGCCGGACGACGGGATCGCGTTCTTCAAGTGACGGCAGCGCGGCACCGTTGTTCACAGGGCCCCGTGGGTGTCCGCGCGGGGTCCTAGACTGGTCCCCGTGGTAGCCACCGACTGGAAAACCGATCTGCGGCAGCGCGGTTACCGGCTGACGCCGCAGCGGCAGCTCGTGCTCGAAGCGGTCGACACCCTGGAGCACGCGACTCCCGACGACATCCTGGCCGAGGTGCGCAGAACCGCCTCCGGGGTGAACATCTCCACGGTCTACCGGACCCTGGAGCTGCTGGAGGAGCTGGAGCTCGTCTCGCACGCGCACCTCGGGCACGGGGCGCCGACCTACCACCTCGCCGACCGCCACCACCATCTGCACCTGGTGTGCCGGGACTGCACCAACGTCATCGAGGCCGACGTCGGCGTGGCCGCCGAGTTCACCGCCAAGCTGCGCGCCGAGTTCGGGTTCGACACCGACATGAAGCACTTCGCGATCTTCGGCCGCTGCGAGGCCTGCACGCGCCGGGTCCAGGACGCAGCCGCGGAAGGCCGGGGCGGGACCGCGGGGGAGAAATAAACGGGGCGGTCATCCGGTCGTAGGCTGTATGACCATGAAGAGCCCTCTGCTGTCCCTGCCCGGCGCCGTCCCCGCCGAGGGCGTGGACGAAGGCGTCGCCGCCCATTACGGCGACCTGTTCCGCGAGCAGCGCGCACTCGCCGACGGCGCCGGATTCGTCGACCTCTCCCACCGCGGCGTCGTCACGGTCACCGGTGAGGACCGGCTGAGCTGGCTGCATCTGCTGCTCACCCAGCACGTCAGCGACCTCCCCGCGCACCAGGCCACCGAGGCGCTCATCCTCTCCCCGCACGGCCACATCGAACACGCGCTCTACCTGGTCGACGACGGCGAGACCACCTGGGCGCACATCGAACCCGGCACCCAGGAGGCGCTGCTCGCCTATCTGGAGTCGATGAAGTTCTTCTACCGGGTCGAGGTCGCCGACCGCACCGCGGACTACGCCGTCGTCCACCAGCCCGCCGGTTCCATCGCCGAGGTGCCGGACGGCGTCGTCGTCCGCGAGACGCCGTACGGACGCGAGCTGTTCCTGCCCCGGGGCGACCTGGAGGCGTACGCCGCCGGGCACGGGCCCGCGGCCGGGCTGCTGGCGTACGAGGCGCTGCGCGTGGAGCACCACCGCCCGCGCCTCGGCTTCGAGACCGACCACCGCACCATCCCGCACGAGCTGGGCTGGATCGCCACCGCCGTCCATCTGCAGAAGGGCTGCTACCGGGGTCAGGAGACGGTCGCCCGGGTGCACAACCTGGGCAAGCCGCCGCGCCGGCTGGTCTTCCTGCACCTCGACGGCAGCGAGGTGCACCTGCCGCCGCACGGCACGGAGCTGCGGCTGGCGTCGGAGGGGGCCGACGGCCGCAAGATCGGCTTCGTCACCACGTCCGTACGCCACCACGAGCTGGGCCCGGTCGCGCTCGCCCTGGTCAAGCGGAACGTCCCCGTCGACGCCCCGCTGCTCGCCGACACGACGGCGGCGGCGCAGGAGACGGTCGTCGAGCCCTGAGTGCCCCGCCGGGCGCTCTCACATCTCCAGCAGGACGGTGAACGGGCCGTCGTTCGTCAGCGACACCCGCATGCGGGCTCCGAACCGGCCCGTCGCCACCGTCGCCCCCAACGCCCGCAGTCGGGCGACGACTTCGTCGACCAGCGGCTCGGCGACGGCCCCGGGCGCCGCCGCGTTCCACGTCGGGCGGCGCCCCTTGCGGGCGTCCCCGTAGAGGGTGAACTGGCTGACGACCAGCAGCGGCGCGTCGATGTCGCTGCACGACTTCTCGTCCCCCAGCATCCGCAACGTCCACAGCTTGCGGGCCAGTTGGGCCGCCTGCTCCTTGGTGTCCTCGTGGGTGACGCCCACCAGGACGCACAGCCCCTCGCCCTCGATCGCGCCGACCGTCTCGCCGTCGACGACGACCTCGGCGCCGTCCACCCTCTGTACCACCGCTCGCATGGGCACCATGATGCCGTGCGCACGGTGTACGACCTCGGGGGGTACCCGAAGGGGATTCTTATCGCTCCTTAACCGTCCATCCGGGGCTGTTCGGGGGCACTCGGTCATATAGCGGCCATCGGGGATGGCACGATGCGTGGTGCGGTCGCACCCGTCGGGTGCGCCGCGCCGGTCGAGGGGACGGTGGAGCAGCATGACCACACCGAGCATCGGGCAGCAGCCCGACATGGCGTCGTTGGCCCGTACGGTGCGGGCGGGGGAGCACCGGCCGCCGGTGCAGCGCACGGACAGCCCGCTGCCCGCGGAGCCGCCGGAGCCCGACCTCGGTGCCCTGAGCCTGCCCGAGCTGCGCACCCTGCGCCGGGACGCGCAGCAGGACGAGGCCGACCTGAGTTACGTACGACGGCTGTTGCAGGGGCGCATCGACATCCTGCGGGCGGAGCTCGCCCGGCGCGGGGGGACGGCCGCGCCGGAGGACGGCTTCGTGAAGCGGCTGACGGCGATCCTCACGGACGCGCCGGCCGCGCAGCGCTCGTCGGCGCGGCACGTGACGGTGGGGACGCCGCAGAGCGAGGAGTACCGGCGGCTGGCGGCGGAGATGCTCGGCGAGGTCGAACTCTCCGACCCCCGCGCCCGCACGGACGAGGAACTCACCACGGTCCTCACCCGCCTCGCCCGCTACGAACGCCACATCTCCCACCGCCGCCGCACCCTCCAACGCACCACGGACCACTGCACCAAGGAAATCGCCCGCCGCTACAGAGAGGGCGAGGCCCAGGTGGAGGACTTGCTGGGGTAGGGGCGCGGGACCGTGCTGTCTGCGCGGCTCCGCCACGGCGGGCGCGAGCCCAGCCACCGTGCCCCGTAAGGGGCGCGGGGCTGTTCTGTCTGCGCGGCTCCGCCACGGCGGGCGCGAGCCCAGCCACCGTGCCCCGTAAGGGGCGCGGGGCTGTTCTGTCTGCGCGGCTCCGCCACGGCGGGCGCGAGCCCAGCCATCGTGCCCCGTAAGGGGCGCGGGGAACTGCGCGACCAGCCCCCACCCACCCGCACCCGAAATCGAACCCCCGGGGTCCAAGGGGCGGAGCCCCTTGAAGGGATGGGACGGGTAGGGGCGGCGGGGGCGAGAAAAACCCACGCGACACCCCCACCCACCCCCACCTAGCGTGACCACATGACCACACCCCACCCCTCCGACACCCACCCCTCCGACACCCACCCCTCCGACACCCGCCCCCTCGACATCCGCCCCCTCACCACCCCCGAAATCCCCACCTGGCTCCACACCCAGAACACCGTCTTCCTCCGCACCACGGACCCCACCTCCCCCGAAGCCAACCCCCCGGCCCTGGCCGACCGAGCCGCACACATAGACCCCACCCGCACCCTCGCCGCCTTCGACCCCACCGCCCCCCACCCCTGCGTCGCCACCTTCCGCTCCTTCCCCCAGCAGCTCACGGCCGTCGGCGGCACCCCCGTCCCCGCCGACGCCATCACCAACGTCGGCGTCAGCCCCACCCACCGCCGCCGCGGCATCCTGAGCCGCATGATGGCCCGCGACCTCACCGCCGCGAAGGACCGCGGCGACGTCGTCGCCACGCTCATCGCCGCCGAGTACCCGATCTACGGCCGCTTCGGCTTCGGCCCCGCCGCCCACACCGCCGAGTGGACCATCGACGTCCCCCGCTCCGGCCTCGATCCCCGCCGCCCCGTCCCCGACGACGGCGGCCGGATCGACCTCGTCCGCGGCGCGGACGTCCGCACGCTCGGCCCCGCCCTGCACGACCGCCTCCGCGCCGCCCAGCCCGGCGCGATCGACCGCTCCGACCTCTGGTGGCGCCTGGCCACCGGCGCCGAACGGTTCGGCCGGCCCTGGACGGAACCGTTCCACGCCGTCTACCGCTCGGCCTCCGGCGCACTGGAGGGCCTGGTGACGTACACCTGCGACGACGACTGGGGCGGCGGCAAGCAGCCGCAGGTCACCGCCCAGGTCAGAAGCCTGATCGCGACCACCCCGGCCGCCGAGCGCGCCCTGTGGCACCACCTCTGCGCGATCGACTGGGTGACCCGCGTCAGGAGCGGCCACCGCGCCCCCGACGACCTGCTGCCGCACCTCCTCCCCGACCCGCGCGCCGCCCGCCTCACCACCCTCGCCGACTGGCTGTGGGTGCGGATCCTGGACGTCGTACGGGCCCTTGAGGCGCGCACGTACGAGGGGGAGGGGACGCTCGTCCTGGAGGTGCTCGACGCGGACGGACCGACCGGTGGCCGCTACCGGCTGGAGGCGGCCGCGGACGGCGCCCACTGCGCGCCGACGGCCGAGGACCCCGACCTGACCCTGGCCGTCGGGGACCTCGCGCCGCTGTGGCTCGGCGACGACACCGCCGCCCGGCTCGCCGCGCTCGGCAGGGTCCGGGAACAGCGAGAGGGCGCCGTCCGACTGGCCGACGCCCTGCTGCGCACGTCCCGGCGACCCTGGTGCCCGGACGTCTTCTGACGCCTCGCGGCGGCAGCGTCTGTTCGGTTGTGGCTGTGCGTGGTGTGCCGTATGCGGTTGTGACTGTGCGGTGGTGACGCTGTTCGGTTGTGGCTGTGCGGGTGGTGCGGACGGGCCGAGCTCCCGGCTCCCCTCCGGAAGGGAGTGCGACCGGCCGGACCGGGTGAGCCGGGGCCGGCGGTCCCGTCGTCCAGGACCGCCCTGCCGTGCCAAGTCGGCCGAACGACCAAGTTGGCGACCAACTCATCCTAAGTTATCTCCACTTGGAGACGTCTTATAACCACCCTCCCATGAACTGCCCCGAGATGGCGAGAAGTTGTAGGGTTTGGCCGTGAAGCCGGGACACGCTCCGGAACGACCCGAACACGCACCGGGCCCCGCCCCCGTCAACGGGCGGCGGACGCCCCCGGAACCGCGCCGCCCCGCGCGCGAGGTGGCCGACGTGCTGCGCGCCCGGATCGTCTCCGGGCAGCTGCGGCCGGGCGCGCGCATGCCGACACAGGCGGTCCTGGCCCAGGAGTTCGGGGTGGAGCGCGGCACGGTGCGGCAGGCGCTGCGCGTCCTGCAGTCCGAGGGCCTGCTCGCGGGCGTCTCCAAGGGCAGCCCGGCGACCGTCGCGCCGGACGCCGGGAAGCGCGCGCCGGGCGGCCCGGGCGCCGAGCCCCGGCCCACCACCGTCGCCCTGGCCCCGCGCATTTCGGCCGCGTTCGCCGCGCCCCACGTGGAGATCGACGCCCTGTGTCTGACGTCGATCTCGCTGACCCTGGCCATGGGGGAGCCGTTGCGGCAGATTCACGCGGGGCGCATCAAACCGGCCAAGGTCGACGTGCGGGTGCTGCTGCCGCGCCGGGACATCGCGCTCGCCTTCCCGACGCCGGTGGCCGGCGCCGACGACGAGGTGCACCGCCGCTGGCTCGCGCAGCGCAACGCGCAGAGCCAGGTGCTCCGGCACAACCTGCTGGCCCTGCGCGGCACCCACGGCATCGACGTGCACGTCACCTTCCGGGCGCTGCCGTTCACCCCGCCGGTGAAGCTGTACCTGCTCAACGGCACGGAGGCGCTGTTCGCCTACTACACGGTGACGCGCCGCGAGGCCGAGATCGACGACGAGGCGCGGGAGATGTACGACGCGGAGGGCACGCAGGTCGTGCTGTTCCCGTTCGCCCAGGGCGACGGGCCGCGCGACACGACGTTCGTCGAGCAGTCCCACCTGTGGTTCGACGCGCTGTGGGAGACGATCAGCTCGGACCTGGACCTCACAGCGTCGGCCCGGTGATCAGCAGCGCGAGGACGACCACGCCGAGCGAACTGCACGTGGCGTTCCTGGCCTTGATCCCGATGGTGAGCAGCACCAGCCCGACGAGGCCCATCGGGCCGTACCGCCACTGCAGGAACTGTTCGAGGCCGGCTGTGAACACGGTGCTCAGGAGGATCTGGACGGGCATGGTGGCACCCCCTTCAGGGCGGACGGGGCGGTGCGGGTGCCGGGGAGGCCGGAGGAACCAGGCCTTCCGCCAACTCAACCAAGTTGGTTGCCAACTTGGTTGTAGATATTCCCAGTTGGTCGCTACTTCAAAACAAGTCGCAAACAACTCGTCCGAGATGGAGGAAAGTTGTAACGTTTGGTCGTGTCCCAGCAAAGAGCCGAGCGAGCCGAGAAGCGCTCGCCCCAGGAAATCGCCGACGCGTTGCGGGAGCGCATCCGCGCCGGTGAGCTCAAGGCGGGCGACCGGCTGCCCACCCAGGCCGAGCTGGCCGGCGAGTTCGGGGTGGAGCGCGGCACCGTCCGCCAGGCCCTGCGCGTGCTCCAGGACGACGGCCTGCTCAGCAACGTCAGCAAGGGCAGCCCGCCGCGCATAGCCGAGGCCGCGCCGGTCCGGGACGAACCCCGGCCGACCATGGTGGCCCTGGCCCCGCGCCTGGTGGAGGCGTTCTCCTCGCCGCACGTCCGGGTGGACGCGGCCTGTCTGACCGCCGAGACGCTGATGGTGGCGCTCGGCGAACCGGTCCGCATGATCCATGAGGGCCGGCTGCGCCCCCGCTCCATCGACGTGCGCATCCTGCTGCCGTCCCGGAAGATCGACCTGGCGTTCCCGGTCCCGGTCGACGGCCGCGGCGAGGACGACGCCGTCCACCGGCGCTGGCTGGTCCAGCGCAACTCCCAGGGCCACGTCCTCCAGCACAACCTGCTGTCCCTGCGCGCCACGCACCACATCGACGTCCAGGTCACCTTCCGCGCCCTGCCGTTCACCCCGCCCATGAAGCTGTACCTGCTCAACGGCGCGGAGGCCCTGATCGCGTACTACATGCTGACCCGCCGCGAGGAGGAGATGGAGTCCGGCACCCTGGAGATGTACGACGCCCTGGGCTCCCAGTCCCTCCTCTTCTCCTTCGAGAAACGCAACGGCCACCGGGACTCGGCCTTCGTCGACCAGTCGCAGAAGTGGTTCGACGCCCTCTGGGAAACCATCACGTCGGACCTGACACTCTCCTAGTGACTCCTGAAACGACGCAGACTGATCCGGTGACAGCAGAGACCGAGAACGTCCGAGAACTGGTCACCCGTGCCCGTTTCGTGCTGTGGGACTTCGACGGGCCGATCTGCAGGCTCTTCGCGGGGCACCCGGCGGAGCAGGTGGCCCGGGAGATGCGCGGCTGGCTGGAGGGGCAGGGCCTGCTCCACCTGCTGACCGAGGAGGAACGGCGGGACGACGACCCGCACGTGATCCTCCGGGCCGCCGACGAACGCCACCCCGGCAGCGACCTCGTCACGGCGCTGGAGGAGCTGCTGACCCACCACGAGCTCCTCGCCGTCCCCCGGGCGCGGCCGACGCCGTACGCGGACCCGGTGATACGCACCTGGACCGCGGTCGGCGCACGGCTCGCGGTCACCACGAACAACTCCGCCCGCACGGCGACGGCCTACCTCCGCGGCCGGGGCCTCCTCGGCTGCTTCGCCCCCCACATCTACGGCCGCACGGACGAACTCCACCAGCTCAAGCCGGACCCGCACCACCTCAACCGCGCCCTCGGCGCCCTCGGCGCGGCCCCCGAGGACGCCCTGATGATCGGCGACAGCCCCTCCGACGCCCAGGCCGCCACCCATGCGGGCGTCCCCTTCCTGGGCTACGCCCGCAACGACGAGAAGGAGAAGGCCCTGCGCGCCGCGGACGCCACCACGGTCGTCGCCTCCCTGGAACAGGTACTGGCCGTCCTGCGGTCGCTGTGAGGGGCGACCGTTCTCGGGCCGTCCGCACGTGTGCTCGCCCCGTCACCCTCTTGGCACGTCAGGTGTCACCTGGGCAACGACATCTGGCAGCATGCTCGTTCACGGGGAGTACCGTGCTTCACTTCCACACCACTGGTGTGCACTCAGCCCGAGGAAATGACGAACCATGTCATCCGAACGTGACTCCTCTCCCGCGCGGGTCCGCGCCGCTGAGATGAGCGGCGACCCGAACGCGGTCGAGGGGCCGCTGGAGGGCTACCACCACGAGACGTATGTGATCCCGCTGCCCGAGGCGGTGTCCGGCGGGGACGCGGGGCGCGGCAAGTGCCGGTCGCCGCGGGAGAACCTGCTCTGGTTCGACCGCCGTTGTTTCGTGTCCGAGGAGCGGCTGCTGCTCGCGCTGCGCGAGCGGGTGGACGGGGCCGCGATCCCCCGCGTCTACACGGTCTCGGACGAGACGTTTCTCCAGGAGTTCATCGAGGGCCGGACGCTCGGGGACCTGCACCCGTCCGGGGAGCAGGTTCCCGACGCGCTCGTCGACCAGGTCTTCGCACTGTTCGAGCAGTTGGCGGACATCGCCCCCGACGACCTGCCCGTGGAGCGGAGGTGCACCCCGGAGGACCGCTCCGACGACCACGACTGCGCGGACTTCCTGGAGCGGCTCGTCCTCTTCGCCGAGGAGCGCGTCTACCGGTACAACCGCCGGCGCCTCGGCACCCTCTTCGCGGACCTCGGTGTGGGCGACGGCTGCTTCACCGTGCTGCGGGAACGCGTCGCCGGGCTGCGGCCGCGCCGCTTCTGTCTGCTCCACGCGGACCTGCACCGCGAGAACTTCGTCGTGGACGCGGGCGGCCACCTGTGGACCATCGACTGGGAGCTGGCGATGTTCGGCGACCCCCTCTACGACCTCGCCACCCACCTCTACCTGATGCGCTACCCGCGCTGGCAGCACCGGCTCGTCGCCAAGCGGTGGGCCCAGGTCATGGAGGAGCGCTGGGCCGGGACCGCCTGGGAGGGCGGCACCAAGGGCTGGGAGGAGGACCTGGAGAAGCTGCTCGACTTCAAGCGGGCCCAGTCCGTGTTCACGGACGTCGTCCGGGCCACCGAGTTCCTCACCGGCGCCTCCGGCCACGACGACGGCATCCTCGTCCGCGAGGCCCACCGTGTGCACGCCGTCCTCACCGCCGCCGAACGGCCCCTCGGCCTCCCCGGCGTGCCCTCCCCGGAACGCATCGCCACGGCACTGGACCGGGCGACCCGCGGGTGAGGTCCGCTCGCTGCGTAGGCTCGGCGGCATGAAGGAGAAGGTCGCGGAGGGCGAGGACGGCGGTGCCGCGGGCGTCGTCGGACTGCGGGAGCGGAAGCGGTTGCGGATGTACCGGGAGGTGTCCGAGACCGCGATCGGGTTGTTCCTGGAGCGGGGGTTCGACGCCGTGTCCGTCGCGGAGGTGGCCGCCGCGGCGGAGATCTCCAAGCCGACGCTGTTCCGGTACTTCCCCACCAAGGAGGACCTGGTCCTGCACCGGTTCGCCGACCACGAGACGGAGCCGGCCCGGGTCGTCGCCGCCCGCGCCGGGGGCACCACGCCCGTCGCCGCGCTGCGCGCCCGGTTCCTCGACGGCCTCGACCGGCACGACCCCGTCACCGGGCTCAACGACGCCCCCGCCGTCCTCGACTTCCACCGCCTCCTGTACGGCACCCCCGCCCTCGCCGCCCGCCTCCACGGCTACCTGGAACGCTCCGAGGCCGCGCTCGCCGAAGCGCTCGGCGGCGGACTCGACGCCCGGCTCGCCGCCGCCCAGATCATCGCCGTGCAGCGGGTCCTCGCGCTGGAGAACTGGCGGCGGATGGCGGCGGGGGAGCGGGCGGACGACGTCCACGAGGAGGCTGTCGCCGCGGCCGAGCGGGCGTTCGCACGGCTCGACGACGGCGTGCTTCTCGGTTAAAAACGTTACTCGGTAACGGAATCTCGCGTAGGCTGCGGGCATGCCTTCCGCCGCGCCCCCGCCCGCCCCCCTCCGCCACGAACGCGCCCACCACGACGCCTGTCGCGCCGCGCTCGCCGCGATGGTCGCCGGGGCCGAGGAGCAGGTCGTCGTCGGGGCGGACGTCTCCGCCTCCGGTGCCGACGCCGAAGTCCTCGGCAGGCAGCTCCGGGGGCAGGCCCGGGACCTGCGGGAACTCCCGGAGGGGCCGCTGTTCTTCGGGCGGCTCGACTTCGCCGCCGACGCCCCGGAGCACGCCGGGCAGCGCTACCACATCGGCCGCCTCCGCCTCTGCGAGCACCCCGCCGCCCCGCCCCTCGTCGTCGACTGGCGCGCCCCCGTCTCGCGCGCCTTCTACCAGGCGAGCGCCGCCGACCCGCAGGGCGTCGCGGTCCGCCGCCGCTTCGGCTGGGCCCCCGGCAGCCGGGGGGACTCCGCCGATCTGACGGGGTTCGAGGACGAACCGCTCGACGGCGGGGTCCCGGCCGGCCCCGGCCGGATCCTCACCGACGAGATCGAGCGGCCCCGGCTCGGCCCCATGCGGGACATCGCCGCCACCATCCAGCCCGAACAGGACGACCTCGTCCGCGCCGGCCTGTCCACCACCCTGTGCGTCCAGGGCGCCCCCGGCACCGGCAAGACCGCCGTCGGGCTGCACCGGGCCGCGTACCTCCTCTACACCCACCCCCAGCGCATCCGCCGCGGCGGACTGCTCGTCCTCGGCCCCAACCGCGCTTTCCTCTCCTACATCGCCGAGGTGCTCCCCGCCCTCGGCGAGAGCGGCGTACGCCAGTCCACGCTCGCCGACGAGATCGCCCGGCACCCGGTCACCGCCGAGGACGACGCCTCTGCCGCCGCCGTCAAGCACGACCCCCGGACGGCGGAGGTGCTGCGCCGGGCCCTGTACTCCCGGGTGGGCGCGGACGCCGCGACGGAGCTGACGGTGCCGGACGGCTCGTACCGCTGGCGTGTCCGCGGCGAGACCCTGCGGGGGATCGTGGCGGACGTACGCGCCGAGGAGCCGCCGTACGCGGTGGGGCGCGAGCGGGTGCGCACGCGGATCGCGCACCACGTACGGGCGCGGGCCGAACGGCGGTCCGGACCGCGCGGCGCCGCCTGGCTGCGGCGCGTCGCGCACTGCCGTCCGGTGACCGCGTACGTCGACACGGTGTGGCCCCGGATGCGCCCGGAGGAGGTGCTCGCGGAACTGTTCGGCGACGAGGCGGCGCTCGCCGCGGCGGCCGACGGGCTCCTTGACGCCGGCGAACAGAAGGCGCTCCGGTGGCCCCGGCCACCCCGCTCGTACCGCTCGGCGCGCTGGTCGGCGGCCGACCTCGTCCTCCTCGACGAGCTCGCCGGGCTGATCGAGCACCCGGAGGGGTACGCCCACGTCGTCGTCGACGAGGCGCAGGACCTCTCGCCGATGGAGTGCCGGGCGATCGCCCGGCGGGCCGCCTTCGGCTCGCTCACCGTCCTCGGCGACCTCGCCCAGGGCACCACCCCCTGGTCCGCGCGCGACTGGCCGGCCCTCCTCGCCCACCTGGACCGGCCCGACGCCGCCGTGATCCCGCTGACGACCGGCTTCCGGGTGCCCGAGGCCGTCGTCGGCCTGGCCAACCGGCTGCTGGACCGGCTCGACGTGGACGTGCCGCGGGCCCGGTCGCTGCGCCGGGACGGCGAGCTGACCGTGCGCCGGGTCGAGCGCGCCGAGGAACTGGACGGCGCGGTGGTCGGGGCGGTCCGGGCGGCGCTCGCGCACGAGGGGTCGATCGGGGTGATCGCCGCCGAGCGTGACGCCGCGCGCCTCCGGGCCGTCCTCACCGCCGCCGGCATCGGGGCGGCCGGCCCGGAACAGCCGGCCGCCCCGGTCGTCGTCGTGCCGGCGGGCGCGGTCAAAGGGCTGGAGTACGACCACGTCGTCGCCGTCGAGCCGGCCGCGATCGCCGAGGCCGAACCGCGCGGCCCGCACCGCCTCTACGTCGTCCTCACCCGCGCGGTCTCCCGCCTGGACGTGCTGCACAGCCGCCCGCTGCCGTGGTGAGCCGCGGATCCTCCGTCACCACCAGCCGAAGGCCGCGCACGCCAGCGCCGGGCCGACGATCACCGAGACGACGCCGTACGTCAGCAGGTGGCGGAACAGCGGCGGCCGGTCGTCGGGGGCGGCGGCGCCGAGGATGAGGCCGCCGGTGATGCCGAGCGGGTTGATGTCGACCAGGATCGACGCCAGCGCCACCGCGAGGACGGCGCCGACGGGTGAGGCGCCGTCGGCGACGACCGCGGGGACCAGCGGCATCGTGGTCGCGAAGACGGCGATGGAGCTGGCCGCGAACGAGGTGAGACCGGCGATGTAGCAGAGCACCAGCAGGCTCAGCATCGGCGAGCCGTCCACCCGCAGCAGATCGCTGATCCGGGTGAAGGCGCCCATGTCCTGCATCAGCCCGACGTACGTGAGCAGGCCCCCGATGAGCAGCACGATGTTCCACGGGATGCGGGAGACGATCTCGCCCGGGTCCAGCCGCAGGGCGAGCTGCTGGACGACCGCCGCGGTGAGCCCGAGATAACCGATGTTGACGTCGAAGCCGACCGAGAGCACGACGACGACCAGCAGGCAGGTGAGGGTGAGGAGCCGGGCGGCCCTCGGCGACGCGGAGCCCTGCCCGGCACCCCCGGAGGCCCGCGCCGCGTCGGCCGCCTCCGTCGACTGCGCGCCGGGACCGTCGGGCCGGGTGAGCGGGGGCGTGGCCGACGCGAGCCGCCCTCTCGGCACCGCGCCCGTGCGCAGCCCCACCAGCAGGCACCCCGTCGCGACGACGACCCCGGCCACCAGCCCGCCGGCGAAGAAGGCGACCGGCGCCGAGTCGGGCAGGCCGAGCCGCAGCTTGTCGCCGAGCTGACGCGCGGTCGTGCCGTAGACCGCCAGCGGCGACAGGAGCCCGCTGATGATGCCGGTGATGCCGAGGACCGCCGCGACCAGCGGCGAGATCCCGTACCGCGCGGCGAGCCCGAGCGCGATCGGCGCGACGATCGCGGTGGCGGCGGCCGGCAGCGTGCCGATCGCGGTCAGCACGGCGCCGATCAGGAACGGGACCAGCGCGACCAGCACCACCCGCCCGCCGACCAGCGTGAGCATCCCGTCGAGCAGCCAGTCGAGGGTGCCGTTGAGCTGCGCGACCGCGAACAGCGCGGTGATGCCGACGATCAGGACGAAGAAGTCGGACGGGAAGAACGCCGTCACCTCCTCGGCGGTGCGGTCCGCCGCGAGGCCGACGAGGAAGGCGGCGGGCAGGGCCGCGAGCCCCAGGTTGAACCGGGGTACGAGCGTCGCCGCGAAGAGCGCGACGAGCACGAGGACGGAGACGTCTGCCATGGACATGGGTACTCCTCGCTCTCAGATGACGCCGCGGTCGGCGAGCGCGTCGACGGTGGAGGGGGCGAGACCGAGGTCCCGCAGTACGGACCGGGTGTGTTCGCCCAGGCGGGGGGCGCCGCGGTCGATCGTCTGCTCGAATCCGGAGAACCTACCGGCGGACCCCTGGACGAGGCGAGTGCGGCCGTCGCGCGGATCGCGCACCTCGACCACCGAGCCGCGGGCCCGCATGTGGGGGTCGGCGCAGATGTCGGCGGCGGTGTTCACCGGTCCGTGGGCCACCCCGGCCTCGTCCAGGAGCTTGGTCAGCTCGGCCAGGTCGTGGTCGGCCACGAACGCGGCCACCCGGCCCTCGATCTCCGCGCGGTGCGCGATCCGTGCCGTCATGGAGTCGTGGGCAGCGAGGTCCGGCGCGTCCATGGCGGTGACCAGCCGGCGCCACATCTGGTCGGTCGAGGCGGGCAGCGCCAGCCAGCGGCCGTCCCGCGTGCGGTAGAGGTTGTTGGGGCTGATGTGGGGGTTCTCGTTGCCCTGGCGCTCGCGGACCTCGCCGGTCGCGTCGTAGTCGACGATGAAGTCCTCCATCATCCGCAGCAGCGGCTCGTACAGGCCGATGTCGGCGAGCTGCGGCTCGCCGGTGCGGTCGCGTTCGCGCAGCGCGAGCATCGCCGCGAAGGCGGCGTAGATGCCGGTGACGCCGTCGGCGACCGGGTAGCCCGAGAAGACCGGCGGACCGTCGGGGAAGCCGGTGCGGTGGGTCAGCCCGGCGAAGGCCTCGGCGACGCGGGCGAAGCCGGGGCGGTCCGCGTACGGGCCGGTGCGGCCGAAGGCACTGACGTGCACCATCACGAGGTCGGGCCGGTGGGCGACGAGGTCGTCGAAGTCGATCGAGAACCGCCGCAGGGTCGCGGGGCGGAAGTTGGTGACCACGACGTCGGCCGTCGCCGCGAGCCGCCCGACCAGCGCCGGGGCGTCCGGGTGGTGCAGGTCGACGGTCACGCTCTTCTTGTTGCGGCCGACGACCGCCCAGGCGGCGGACTCGCCGTCCTCCAGCGGCGGATAGCCGCGTGCGGGGTCGCCCGTGCCGGGCTGCTCGATCTTGATCACCTCCGCGCCGAACTCGCCGAGCAGGGAGGAGGCCAGGGGGCCGGCCAGGACCGTGGAGAGGTCGAGCACGCGCACACCGCTGAGGGGACCGGACAACGGATCTTCCTTTCACGAGCACCGGGGGCCACGACGAGTCGTGACGGACGCCGCGACGAGTCGTGACGGGTGTCACGAGGGGACGGAGCGGGCGTCACGAGGGGGCGTGGCGGGCGCCACGGCCGGAGGGGACTGGCGTCACGATGGCGCGGGGACTGCCGCGCGGGAAGACGCCGCTCGCTGGAGGCGGTGAAAGCCAACGGCTATCACCGGGCCCTGCGGAAGGGCTCGGAGGGCTCGCCGCGAGGGCTCTATGGTGGCCGGATGCGAGTCGAGCGGGCGCGGTACTTCCTCGCCGCCGTGAGCACGGGATCCCTGCGCGCGGCGGCGGAGGCCTGCGGCGTCAGCCAGCCCACCATCGGGCAGCAGCTCACCCTGCTCGAGGAGGAACTGGACGCCGTGCTGCTGACCCGGAGTCGTACGGGCGTACGGACGACGCCGGCGGGCGAGGCGCTCGTCGGCCCGCTCACCCGGCTCGTGGCGGCCGAGGACGCGGTGCGCGAGGCGGCGCTCGCCTCGAACGGCACGTACCAGGGCCGGGTGGACCTCGGCGGGGGGTCGGTGACCGTGGAGCTGGTGGTCGCCCCGGTCGTGGGGCGGCTGCTCACCGAGCACCCGGGGCTGCGGTTCTCGGTGCGCGAGGGCTCCTCGGCGGACATCGAACGCGCGGTGGCCGCCGGCGACCTGGACCTCGCCGTCGTCACCACCCCCAACACGCCCCCGCCCGGCGGCCTCACCCGGCGGCGGCTCCTCGCCGCGCCGCTCGGCGTCCACGTGCGGCCCGACCATCCGCTCGCCAGGCGGCACGAGGTGACCTGGGACGACGTCGGGCGGTGGCCGATCGTCACCATGCGCCCCGGCACCGTGCTGCACCAGCGGCTGCGCACCCGCCTCCCCGACGCGGAGGCGACGGTCGAGGCGATGTCCGCGCGCACGGTCCAGACGATGGTCGCCCGGGGCGCCGGCGTCGGCCTCCTCGCACGGTTCGACGCGCTGACGTCCCTGCCCGGACTGGTGTGGCTGCCGCTGGCGGACGCCGACCCGGTGGAGGTCGGCCTGGTCCAGCGCACCGACAGCCGCCCGTCGCGCTCGGCCCTGGTGGTACGGCGCCTGATCGGCGCACGGGCGGAGGAACTGGCGGGGCGGGCGGAGTGACGCCTGCGGGGCGTCGCCGAACGGGGTGTCGTCAAGCGGAGCGTCGTCGAACGGAGCGATACCGGCGAGGTGACGCCGGGCGGGCGCCCCGGGGTGGCGTGGCGCACTTTTGCAAGCGGCTGCTTGCAATAGTTAGCGAGGGTGGGGCATGGTGGAGGCATGGCATCGCTCAATGTCGGCAATCTCGGTGAGTACCTGCGGGAGCAGCGGCGGAACGCGCAGCTGTCGCTCCGCCAGCTCGCCGACGCCGCCGGCGTGTCCAATCCGTATCTGAGCCAGATCGAGCGCGGGCTGCGCAGACCGAGCGCGGAGGTGTTGCAGCAGGTCGCCAAGGCGCTGCGGATCTCCGCCGAGACGCTGTACGTGCGGGCCGGGATCCTCGACGCCGAACGGGACCGGGTCGAGGTCGAGACCCGGGCCGTGCTGCTCGCCGACCCCACGCTCACGGAGCGCCAGAAGCAGGTGCTGCTCCAGATCTACGAGTCGTTCCGCAAGGAGAACGGACACGGGGACGGAGACGGGATCGCGAGCGGCGCGGCGGGGACCGTCGGCGTGGTGGTGGACGGTACAAAGGGTGCGCCCGATGCGCCCCTTCTGTCCGACGCCACGGCCGCCCCGGACGGCGGCACCGTGAGCGGTCCGCGTGCGGTCGGCGGCGATGATGCCGGACCGCGTCGTACGGCCGGCTGACCACCGGCCACGGCACCGGTCGCGGCCGTCGGGCCCGGCAGCCGACCGGGCGCCGCGGTCACCGCAAACCCCAGCAGTACACCCCCCAGCACCACACACCCTCAGCAGAAAGCAATCCGGGAGGACCATCGTCATGGCCATCACCGACGACCTGCGCAAGACCCTCAGCGACCCCAAGCCGCTCTACTTCGCCGCCGGCACCGCCGACCTCGCCTGGAAGCAGGCGCTCCGGGTGCCCGGCCTGGTCGAGCAGCTGCGCAACGAGGCCCCGGCCCGGATCGAGGCCGTGCGCAACACCGACCCCAAGGCCGTGCAGGAGAAGGCCACCGCCCGCGCCAAGGAGGCGCAGGAGACCTTCCAGGCCCGGGTCAACGGCTTCATCGGCTCCCTCGACACCGACCTGAAGAAGCTCGGCGAGTCCGCCCAGGATCTCGCCCTGCGCGGGGTCGGCGTCGCCGCCGAGTACGCCGTCCGGGCCCGTGAGGCCTACGAGAAGGTGGCCGAGCAGGGCGAGCAGGCCGTGCGCACCTGGCGCGGCGACGCCGCCGAGGAGATCAACGACCTCGCGATCGCCGTCGAGCCCGATACCGCTCCCGCGCCCACGCCGAAGAGCCAGGCCAAGCCCCGCCCGGTGCGGCCCGTGAAGCCCGCCGAGCCGGTCCGGATCGAGGACGACAAGCCGGCCGCGACCGCGCCGAAGCCCGCCGCCCGCAAGGCCGCCACCCCGGCGACCCCGGCGAAGAAGGCCCCGGCCGCCCGCAAGACGACGACGGCCAGGAAGACGACGCCGCCGGCCAAGTGACCGCGGCACGGGAACGGGCCGGGCGCTCCGGGCACTTCCGGAATGCCCGGCCCGTTGTACGGGTACGGTGGCCGTACCGGCGCACGGTCGGCCGACGGACGACTCGACTCGGATGGTGGGCAACATGCTGATGACGGCATTCGGTGGCCTGATGTGGCTGCTCTACACCGCCATGCTGGTGCTCGCCGTGGTGGCACTGGTCATGGCCGCGCTGTTCCGCGACGACGCCTACCGGGCCGCCGACAAGAAGACCAAGGGCTTCTGGCTGATCATCCTCGGGGTGACGGTCGCGGTGAACCTGCTGATCCCCATGCTGTTCCTGCAACTCGTCGGCCTCGTCGCCACGATCGTCTTCTTCGTGGACGTCCGCCCCGCCCTGCGCGGGGTCTCGGGTGGCGGCTTCGGCCGCCGGAGCAGCGGCGGCAGCAGCAGCGACGGCCCGTACGGGCCCTGGAACGGCGGCCGCTGAGCCCACGGGGCTCTCGGCGTCGGCTGGCTGCCGTGGTGACCGGCGGGCCGGTCGTGATCGGCCGACGTGACCGGCGGGCCGCCCGCGGTACGCCGCCGCGTTACGGGCTGCGGCTCGGCGGGGCGAGGCGACGGCGTTACGGCATGCGGTCCGGCGAGGCCGTGCGGCGGCGTTACGACGTGCGGTTCAGCAGGACGACGGCCACGTCGTCCGTCAGCTCGCCGCCGTTGAGGTCGCGGACCTCGTCGACCGTCGTGCGCAGCAGCTCCTCGCCGCTCAGCCCCTGGTCCAGCCGGTGGCGGACCAGCGCCAGCATCCCCTCCTGGCCGAGCCGTTCCCCCGTGTCGCCGACGTGGCCCTCTATGAGGCCGTCGGTGTACAGCATCAGGTTCCACTCGGCCCCCAGCTCCACCTGCGTCCGCGGCCAGCGGGCCCGCGGCAGCAGGCCGAGCGCGGGGCCGTTGTTGTCGTACGGCAGCAGCTCGGGCGTACGGCCGGGGCGGGCGATCAGCGGGGCCGGGTGACCGGCCAGGCACAGGCCCGCGCGGCGGCCGTCCGGCGCGATGTCCACCGTGCACAGCGTCGCGAAGATCTCGTCGTTGTCCCGCTCGTGCTCCAGCACCTGCTGGAGGGTGGAGAGCAGCTGGTCCCCGCAGAGCCCGGCCAGCGTCAGCGCCCGCCAGGCGATGCGCAGCTCCACGCCGAGCGCCGCCTCGTCGGGGCCGTGCCCGCAGACGTCGCCGATCATCGCGTGCACGGTGCCGTCCGGGGTGCGGACGGTGTCGTAGAAGTCCCCGCCGAGCAGCGCGCGCGAGCGGCCGGGGCGGTAGCGGGCGGCGAACCGCAGCGAGGAGCCCTCGAGCAGCGGGGTCGGCAGCAGCCCGCGCTCCAGCCGGGCGTTCTCCTGCGCGCGCAGCTTCGACTCGGTCAGCCGCCGCTCGGCGGTGTCCGACCGCTTGCGCTCCACCGCGTACCGGATCGCCCGGCTCAGCAGCCTGCCGTCCAGCTCGTCGCGGAGCAGGTAGTCCTGCGCGCCGACGCGCACCGCCTCGGCGCCGCGCTCGGCGTCGCCGGAGGCGGTGAGCGCCAGGACGGCGTGCCGGGGCGCGAGCTCCAGCACGTGGCGCAGCACGGCCAGCTCGTCCTCGCCGCCGTCACCGGCGCTCCGGCCGGGCGCGGGCAGCGCGAGGTCGAGCAGGATGCAGTGGACGTCGTCGGTGAGCAGCCGCCCCGCCTCGGTGAGGTTGCGGGCGGTGCGCAGCCGGATGGGGCGGCCCGCCGAGTCGAGCATCTCGGGCACGATCGGCGAACCCGCCGGGTCGTCCTCGATCACCAGCAGGGTGAGGTTGGCGGGCGCGGCGTCGGCCGGGGCCGGCGCCACGGGCACGGCGAGGCCGTCGGGCACGCCGGCGCCGTGGGGCGAGGCGGACCTGCCGGGCCCGGCGGAGCGGTCGTCGGGCGTGCCGCTGCCGTGGGGCATGGCGGTGCCGTCGGCCGGCGCGTCAGCGGAGACCGGGCCGCGGCCGCCTCCGGTGGACGGTTCGCGGTCCGCCTCCGCGGCCGGGCCGCCGGCCTGGGGCGCGGCCTGCGCCTGACCACTCTCCGCGGCCGGGATCGCTCTCTGCCGCGGTACGGGTACGGACATCGTCTTGGGTTCCTTCCCTCCCCCCGAGGGCACGGTGGAGCGAGGGATCTCGACCCACCGACGGGGACCATAGCGTCAGCCGCGCCCGCAGCGGAATGGTGTTCCGAACCACGCCCGGCCGGACGCCACCGTCATATGCCGCGATACACGGCGCACTTGGACGCCCGGGGGCGGGGTGCGGAATGACGAACGTCACGTGCGCCGACGGCCCACCGGACGCCGGAGGTGGCGCGCCTCACGCGTCCGGGCGCACCACCCCGAGTATCGGCATGGTGCCCGCGCCCGTGATCGTCACCGTGCGGCCGGGCCGCGGGGCGTGGACGATCTTGCCGTCGCCGAGGTACATCGCCACATGGCTCGCGTCGTCGAAGTAGATGATCAGGTCACCGGGGCGCATGTCCCCGAGCGCGACGTGCGGCAGTTGCTTCCACTGCTCCTGCGAGGTGCGCGGGATCGCGTGCCCGGCGGCGAGCCAGGCCTGGGACGTCAGCCCCGAGCAGTCGTACGAGTCCGGGCCCTCGGCGCCCCACACGTACGGCTTGCCGATCTGGTCCGTCGCGTACGTCACCGCCTTGCGGCCCGCCGCGGACGCCTTGGTGTCGAGGTCCTTCAGCACGCCGGAGTCGAGCCAGGCGGTCTGCGCCTGCTGCGCGGCCTCCTCCTCCAGCTTGGCCAGCCGCTCCTTCTCCTTCTCCTCCAGCTCGCCCTGAAGCTTCTCGGCGGAGGCGATCCGCTTCTTCACCCGCTTCTTCGCCGCCGCCTTGGTCTTGCGGTTGGCCTCCAGCTTCTTGTAGCGGGCGGAGGCGTCGCGGGAGAGCTTGCCCAGCTCCGACTTGGTCTGCTTCAGCTCGTCGATCAGCCCGACCGTCGCCTGCTGGCCCTGGCGGACGAGCTGGGCGCCCTCGAGGAACTCCTGCGGGTCCTCGCTCAGCCAGAGCTGCATCTCCGGCGGCAGGGTTCCGCCGCGGTACTGGGCGCGGGCGGCGGCGCCCGCGCGGTCCTGCAGTTCGGACAGTTTCGCCTTGGCCGCCTCGATCTGACGGTTCAGTTCGGCGATGCGGGCGGACTGGCTCTCGGCCTTCTCCTCGGCCGCGTTGTAGGCGTCCGTGGCGACAGCGGCCTCGTGGTACAGCTTGTCCAGCTTCTCGCGGACGGCTTCCAGCCGGGCGTCGGTCTCCGCGTCGTCGGCCGTGGTGGGCGGGGCGCCGGCCGAACTGCCGTCCGTGGAGCCGCCGTCGGCCGAGTCCTTTGCCGACCCGTCGCCCGTCGAGCCCCCGTCCGCCGCGCCGCCGGAGGCGGCCGTCCCGGAGGACGGTGCCGGTGTGGGCTTCGGCGCCGAAGCGCTCGCGAACGCCGTGCCCGGTGCGCTCAGCACGGTGACCGCGCAGACCAGGGCGATGGCCGCCGTGGTCAGGCTCCGCTTTCCGGATCCCATACTCCGTCCCCCAAATAACTGAGTTTCCCGTCAGTAACTTTCGGACGCCTGGGGGATCGTGCCATGTCAGGGCCCGGAACGACAGGGTGCGTGCCGTACCGGGGGCTTCCTCCCCCTTGCCGCGTCCGTGACAACGTTCTCCCGGCGACTGTGACGAACGACGCGCGGAGATCGTTCCCCGGCGGATGCGGGCCGTGTGCTCCGCACGCCCTCCGCACCCGCCGCCGGGCCGGCTAGCCGGCGGGTATCGGTGCCGCCGTCCAGTCACGGGGCGCCAACGCGGGCCAGGCGACGGTGACTTCGCCCTGGCGCCAGCGCCCGGCGCCGTCCGTCACCGGCCAGTCCGCGGTCAGCGCGCGGACCGTGCGTATCCATCGCTGGCGCACCCCGTACGAGGCGTAGGGCGCGGCGGAGGCCCAGGCGCGGTCGAAGTCGCGCAGGAACGCGTGCACCGGCTCGCCCGGGACATTGCGGTGGATGAGCGCCTTCGGCAGCCGTTCCGCGAGGTCGGACGGCCGCTCCAGGGAAGCGAGCCGGGCCGCGAAGGTGACGGTGCGGGGGCCCTCGGGGCCGAGGGCGACCCAGACGTGCCGCCGGCCGATCTCGTCGCACGTGCCCTCGACGAGCAGTCCGCCGCGGGAGCCGGTTGCCCGGTCGGCGGGGGCCAGCCGGGCGCACAGCCGCCGCCAGACCGCGGCGACCCCCTCCTCGTCGTACTGCCGCAACACGTTCGCGGCGCGGATCAGCACGGGCCGCCCGGGAACCGGCACCTCGAAGCCGCCGTGCCGGAACTCGAGTCCGTCCCGTGCGTAGGGCTGTGCGGCGGCGACGCGGGCGGGCTCGATCTCGACGCCGGTGACGCGGGTGCCGGGAGCGGCGGAACGGAGCCGCCGCAGCAGCTCGACGGCGGTCCAGGGGGCCGCGCCGTAGCCGAGGTCGACGGCGAGGGGGGCGGGGGAGCGGCGGAGCTCGGCGCCGTGGGTCGCCGCGATCCACCGGTCCATCCGGCGGAGCCGGTTGGGGTTCGTGGTCCCGCGAGTCGCCGTACCCACGGGGCGGGACGCTGCGCGGGTTGTCATGCGTACGAGAGTAGGGCGCGAGCGGCAACTGCCGTCCGAGCCTGTGGATAACTCTGCGACGTCGGCGAAAGGGGCGCGGGGCTGCGTCAACATGCGGCTCCGCCGCGTAGGCGGGATGCCGGGGACGGAGTCCCGTCCCCGGCATCCCCACCCACGTGCACCCCCGCCCCCACCGGGTACCCGCAGGCGGAAGACCCGGAGAACACCGCCCCGCACCCACTCCACCTCGAACGGTTGAGCGAACCCCGGTAATGATTCGGCAAAGATCCATCCACCGGAAATGGAGCGGAACGCTCCGGCGTTCGCCCTAGTCGGAGGGGTCCCCGCGCCCACCCACCACGGCGCCACGAACCGCCCGCACCCCGCGCACGCCCGCCACCCGCCCGCCGCAAGGAGGATTCGCCACCGTGAGCCAGTACATCAGCAGGCTCGGGCGTCGATCGGCAGCCACTCCCTCCCCGCGCCTGCGCATGTCCCGCCGCCCCCGCCGCGTGGCCATGCTCTCCGTGCACACCTCCCCCCTGCACCAGCCCGGCACGGGCGACGCCGGCGGCATGAACGTCTACATCGTGGAGCTGGCCCAGCGCCTCGCCGACCTCAACATCCAGGTCGAGATCTTCACCCGCTCCACGACCGCCTCCGTGGCCCCCAGCGTCGAACTGTGCCCCGGCGTCCTCGTCCGGCACATCGACGCCGGCCCCTACGAGGGCCTCGCCAAGGAGGACCTCCCCGCCCAGCTCTGCGCCTTCACGCACGGCGTGATGCAGGCGTGGGCCGGCCACCGCCCCGGCCACTACGACCTCGTCCACTCGCACTACTGGCTCTCCGGCCACGTCGGCTGGCTCGCCGCCCAGCGCTGGGGCGTCCCCCTCGTGCACGCCATGCACACCATGGCCAAGGTCAAGAACGCCAGCCTCGCCGCCGGCGACACCCCCGAACCCGCCGCCCGCGTCATCGGCGAGACCCAGGTCGTACGCGCCGCCGACCGCCTCATCGCCAACACCGACGAGGAGGCCGGCGAACTCGTCCGCCACTACGACGCCGACCCCGCGCGGGTCGCCGTCGTCCACCCCGGCGTCAACCTGGAGCGCTTCCGCCCCGCGGACGGCCGCGCCGCCGCCCGGGCCCGGCTCGGCCTGCCCCAGGACGCGCTCGTGCCCCTCTTCGCGGGCCGCATCCAGCCCCTCAAGGCCCCCGACATACTCCTGCGCGCGGTCGCCGTCCTTCTCGACCAGCGCCCCGAGCTGCGCTCCCGCATCGTCGTCCCCATAGTGGGCGGTCCCAGCGGCAGCGGCCTGGCGAAGCCCGAGGGGTTGCAGAAACTCGCCGCCCGGCTCGGCATCGCCGATGTCGTACGGTTCCGGCCACCCGTCGGGCAGGAGCAGCTGGCCGACTGGTTCCGGGCCGCCTCCGTCCTGGTGATGCCCTCCTACAGCGAGTCGTTCGGACTCGTCGCCATAGAGGCGCAGGCGGCCGGCACGCCGGTGCTCGCCGCCGCCGTCGGGGGACTGCCCGTGGCCGTGCGGGACCGATGTACCGGCTTCCTGGTCGACGGCCACGATCCCGCCGCCTACGCGCGCGTGCTGCGCGATTTCGCCGACACCCCGGCCCTGACCGACACCATGGGCGAGGCCGCCGCCCGGCACGCCCGCCGCTTCGGCTGGGACGCGGCCGCCGCCGCCACCGCCGAGGTCTACACGGGAGCCGTCCACGACCACCGGCGCCCGATGCGTACGGCCGCCGCCGACGCCCGTCGCGTACGCTCCCACCATGGCTGAGGCGGAGCGGGTGACACGTGCGGGCGAGGTCGTCGAGGCCGCCCTCGAGGACGCCGAACTGGAGTGGGAGAGCCCCGAGCCCGGCGCGTACGTCGTCAAGCTCCCCGGCACCCGGAAGCTGTCGACCACCCTCTCCCTGCGCATCGGCCGGCACGCGCTCTCCCTGAACGCGTTCGTCGTCCGCCACCCCGACGAGAACGAGGCCGGCGTCCACCGCTGGCTCCTGGAGCGCAACCTCAAGCTGTACGGGGTCGCGTACGCCGTCGACCGCCTGGGGGACATCTATCTGGCGGGCAAGGTGCCGCTGGCCGCCGTCACCCCCGACGAGCTCGACCGCCTTCTCGGCTCCGTCCTGGAAGCGGCCGACGGCGATTTCAACACCCTTCTGGAGCTCGGTTTCGCCTCCGCGATCCGCAAGGAGTACGCGTGGCGGGTCTCGCGCGGAGAGTCCACGCGCAACCTGGAGGCGTTCACCCGCCTCACCCGGGACGCGGACGACAACACCTGAGAGCCGTTTTCAGCCCGCAGGGCCGGCCTTGGCGCCGACGCGCGCGTACCGCCCCGGCGTGACCCCCACCAGCCGCCGGAAGTGCCGGGTCAGATGGGCCTGGTCGTAGAACCCGGCGGCGACCGCCGTGTCGGCCGGCCGCATCCCCCGCAGCAGCAGCCGCCGGGCCCGCTCGACCCGGCGCGACATCAGGTACTGGTGCGGCGCGATCCCGAAGCTGCGGCCGAACGCCCGTACGAGGTGGGCCGGGTGCGCGTGCACCAGCCGTGCCGCCTCCTCCAGCCCGACGCCCTCCACGAGCCGCGCGTCGAGCAGTTCGCGCAGCCGGTGGGCGACGCCGCGGTCGGGGGGCGGCACCTCCGGACGCCCCCGAGGCCGCAGATGCCCGTACAGCCGTTCGGTGACGAGGGTCAGCCGGCTCTCCGCCTCGAACTCGTCGCCGGGCCGGGTCAGCGCGGTGTGCAGCTGCCCGATCCGGCCGCGCAGCAGCGGATCGCGCAGGTCGGGACCGTCGACGGCCGCTCCCACCAACCCCTCGTCGAGCACCGAGAGGTCGAGGTAGAGCACCCGCTTGCGGAAGCCGCGCTCGGTCACCGGCGACCCGTTGTGCGGGACGTACGGCGGCAGCAGCGAGACCGTGTCGTGCGGGGTGCCGTGCTCGTGCCGGTCGAGGTCGTACCGTACGGCGCCGTCGTCCACGATCAGCAGCGTCCAGGCGTCGTGGACGTGCATCGGGTAGGCGTACTCGGTGTAGTGGGCGTGGAAGACCTCCACGACACCCGGTACGCGCGGGCGCCAGGCCGAGACCTCGCGGACCGTGCGGGGCTCGCGAACCCCGCGGGCGTCCCGGACTTTGCGGGCCTCGCGGGCTTCGCGAACCTCGCGTTGAGCGGCCATGCAAAAAACGTACAAGAACGGACCGCCGGCGCACCGGCAGTCTCACTCCATGAGCACCGAAAACACCGGAATCGCCCCCGTCGCCCCTGTCGCATCCGCCACTCCCACCACTCCCGCCGCCCCTGCCGCCCCCACTCCTCGCTTCGACACGAAGATCGCCGTACTGCTCCGCGACGACCTGGAGACGTGGCAGCGCCTGAACGTGACCGCGTTCCTGGTCAGCGGCCTGGGGGCCCAGGTGCCCGAGGTGATCGGGGAGCCGTACGGGGACGCGGACGGGGTGGCGTACCTGCCGATGTTCCGTCAGCCGGTGCTGATCTTCGAGGGCACGAAGGAGACCCTGAAGGCGGCCCACACCCGCGCCCTGTCCCGCGCACTCCCCCGGGCCCTGTTCACCCGCGACCTGTTCGCCACGGGAAACGACCACGACAACCGGGCGGCGGTGCGGGCCGTGCCGACCACGGACCTGGACCTCGTCGGCCTCGCGGTGTACGGCCCCCGCAACGCGGTCGACAAGACCCTCAAGGGCGCCCGTATGCACCCGTGAGCGCGGGTCCGCGGGGCCTCACTCGCGGTGATCGCCCCGTTACCCACTTTCGGGTGACGGTACGGAGGCGGGCCGGGGTGGCGCGACCTGGCGCACGACCCCGGCCGGCCCATGGTTCCGGTACCGAAACGGTCGCCGTGGCGTCAACCTGACGCCGTCACCTCATAAATGGACGTTGCAGGCGAGCGTCACGGAAATATGGACAAGGTGTAACACGGCATCCATGTCGGGTTCACCCAGCGGGCTTCGGGAGCAGTGTGGGGGACGCGCGGCCGACCGGCCGCACCAGCACAGCGCATCGTTCCCGCCCCGGCTTCGGCCGCCGGCGGGGCGTGCCCGCACCATGCAGGGGGAACCTGTGTCCGATTCCGCTCCCGCTCCCGTCCGCACCTCCGCCCGCGTTCCCGCCTCCGTCTCCTCCCGCCGTCTGGCGGCCGCCGTACTCGCGGCGGGCGCCCTGATCGGCGCGGCGGCGCTGCCGGCGTCCGCCGCCGACCACGCGCGTCCGCAGCGCCAGCAGGTGCAGATCAGCCACGTCAGGTTCGACGCTCCGGGCCGCGACGACCGCGACAACCGCACCCTCAACAAGGAGTGGGTGGAGATCACCAACAGCGGCCGCCACGGGGTGAACCTGAACGGCTGGACGCTGTCCGACGAGCGCGGCCACACCTATACCTTCCACCACTACCGCCTGGACGGCCGGTCCACGGTGCGCGTCCACACCGGAAGGGGCCACGACACCCGTCGTGACGTCTACCAGGACCGCCGCCGCGAGGTCTGGGACAAGCGCGACACGGCGACCCTGCGCAACGACCGCGGCCACCGCGTCGACAGCGTCTCCTGGGGCCGCGGCCGTCACCACTGACGTGACGACGGCCGGGCTCCGGCGCGCATGAGGAAGCTCCCCGCCCGCGATGACACCGCGGGCGGGGAGCTTCCGCGTGAGGGGCTGTTTCGCTAGTCGCACATGCAGGGACAAGCCGCGGCTAGAACCGGTGATCGCCCCGCAGCGTCGGCAGACTGTTGTGCACGGCGACCGACCCGTAGGTCGACCGATCCCTCTGCGCCTGCACCCGCCGAGCCTGCTCGACAAGCAGCCCATCGGCGTTCTCGGTAACCCTGTTCCCCCGCCGCAACAACGTCACCGCCAGAAAAGCGACGAACCCAACCATCAACCCGAACAACACCCCGAGCTCAACCACGGGACCCCCGTCCTACGCACCCCTCGTTGGGTAGTTCCCTACCCAACGAT
Source organism: Streptomyces sp. NBC_00670 (assembly GCF_036226765.1). NCBI lineage: Bacteria > Bacillati > Actinomycetota > Actinomycetes > Kitasatosporales > Streptomycetaceae > Streptomyces > Streptomyces sp. NBC_00670. The sequence goes on along the minus strand of NZ_CP109017.1, from coordinate 3,392,933 downwards.
CACCCCGAGAAGCCCCCAATACAGGGGCAGCGCCCCCCACCGCGAAGCGTGAACGGGCAGGGGGCGCAGAGGGTGAGGGCTACTTCTTCTTGCCCTGGTTCTTGACCGCCTCGATGGCTGCTGCGGCGGCCTCGGGGTCGAGGTAGGTGCCGCCGGGGTTGAGGGGCTTGAACTCGGGGTCGAGGTCGTAGGTGAGGGGGATGCCCGTCGGGATGTTGAGGCCGGCGATGTCGGCGTCCGAGATGTTGTCCAGGTGCTTGACCAGGGCGCGCAGGCTGTTGCCGTGGGCGGCGATCAGGACCGTGCGGCCGGTGAGGAGGTCGGGGACGACCGAGTCGAACCAGTACGGGAGCATGCGGGCGACGACGTCCTTGAGGCACTCCGTCCGCGGGCGCAGCTCCGGCGGGAGCATGGCGTAGCGGGCGTCGGAGAACTGGGAGAACTCGGCGTCGCGGTCGAGCGGGGGCGGCGGGGTGTCGTAGGAGCGGCGCCACAGCATGAACTGCTCCTCGCCGAACTCCGCGAGCGTCTGCGCCTTGTCCTTGCCCTGAAGGGCGCCGTAGTGACGCTCGTTCAGGCGCCAGGAGCGGTGCACCGGGATCCAGTGGCGGTCGGCGGCTTCCAGAGCGAGCTGCGCCGTGCGGATCGCGCGCTTCTGGACGGACGTGTGGACCACGTCGGGCAGCAGGCCGGCGTCCTTGAGCAGCTCACCGCCGCGGACCGCCTCCTTCTCGCCCTTGTCGTTGAGGTTGACGTCCACCCAGCCGGTGAACAGGTTCTTCGCGTTCCACTCGCTCTCGCCGTGGCGGAGCAGGATCAGCTTGTACGGTGCGTCGGCCATGCCTGTGAGCGTAATGGACGCCCCTGGAGGGGTGCGTGCGGTGGTCGGCACGTGGACGCCGGGGGCGGCTCATGGGTGGTTTTTATTTCGGTGGCTCGACCCGGTCCGCATGCGTAAGGTGTGCTCGTTGGGTTCGGCGCTTACCTCGCTGTCGCTGCCCACGCCGTCGTCCATACGTACGTTCGTGGGGGAGCCGATGTCAGTCGCCGGTCTGGGTCGCGCCGCGCGCGAGACCGTCTCGGGTATGCCGCGCACCTTCTGGTGGCTGTGGACCAGCACGCTGGTCAACCGGCTCGGCGCCTTCGTCGCCACCTTCATGGCGCTCTACCTCACCGTCGACCGCGGCTACTCCGCCTCGTACGCCGGACTCGTCGCCGCGCTGTACGGGCTCGGCGGCGTCGTCTCCTCGCTCGGCGCCGGGGTGATGACCGACCGGATGGGGCGGCGCCCCACGCTGCTCATCGCGCAGTCCTCCACCGCGCTGTCCGTCGCGCTGCTCGGCTTCATGCGCGACCCCGTCGCCATCGCCGCCGTCGCCTTCCTGGTCGGCATGGCCAGCAACGCCTCCCGGCCCGCCGTGCAGGCGATGATGGCCGACATCGTGCGGCCCGAGGACCGGGTGCGGGCGTTCTCCCTCAACTACTGGGCGATCAACCTCGGGTTCGCCGTCTCCTCCGCCGGTGCCGGGTTCATCGCCGAGTTCAGCTATCTCGCCGGGTTCCTGATCGAGGCGACGATGACGATGGCCTGCGCGGTCGTCGTCTTCCTCAAGCTGCCCGAGTCACGGCCCGCGCCGACCGACGGGAGCACGGCCAAGAGCGACGCCGTCGGCCTCGGGACCGTGCTGCGCGACCGGCGGTACATGGGCGTCGTCGGGCTGTCGTTCCTCGTCGCCCTCGTCTTCCAGCAGGGGTTCGTCGGCCTGCCGGTGGCCATGGGAGCGGCCGGGTTCTCGCCCGCCGACTACGGCCTCGCCATCGCCGTCAACGGCGTGCTCATCGTCGCCCTGCAGATCCCCGTGACCCGGTTCCTCGTCCACCGGGACCCCAGCAGGCTGCTCGTCGTCTCCTCCCTCCTCGCGGGGTACGGGTTCGGGCTCACCGCCTTCGCCGGGTCGGTGGGCGTCTTCGCGCTCACCGTCTGCGTCTGGACGCTGGGCGAGATGATCAACGCGCCCACGCAGACCGGCCTCGTCGTCCGGCTGTCGCCCGCCCACGGGCGCGGGCGGTACCAGGGCGTCTACACCCTGTCCTGGTCCGTGGCCGCACTCGTCGCACCCCTGATGGCCGGGTTCGTCATCGACCACCTCGGCGCGCGGTGGCTGTGGGGGCTGTGCGCGGCGGTGGGCACGGCCGCGGCCCTCGGCTACGGCGCGCTGATGCGGCGCCTCCCGGCGGAGGAGCCGGCGGGTACGACCGACACGGTCACGGAGGCGGCGAGCGCCGGCACGGTCACGGAGGCGGCGAGCGCCGACACGGTCACGGAGGCGGTGGAGGCGTCTGGGGCGGCCGGGGCGTCGGACGGCACCACGTTCCGTCAGAAGCGCGGTGCCGTTCAGAAACGCGGTGCCGTGTCGAACTGAGGCTCCGTCGCGGGGCGCGAGGAGCCACGACGCACCTTCAACCGCACTGGCACGGCGCCCCGGACTGGCACCCGCATCCGCACCCGCTGCCACAGCCGCAGGCGGCTATCAGCGGGAGGCCGATGACCTCGGCCGGCGTCTGGGTCTCGCGCTCCTGCGTGGGGTCGGGCGTGCTGGGGGATTCGGCCATGGGTCTCGGTCCCTCCTCGTTGCCGCGGTGGCGCGGTGGCCGCGACGGGCCGGTGCCCGCGCTCCTGCCCAGTGCATGCCCCGTCCGTCGGGCGCATCAACGGCGCACGGAGGCGTTCGAACGCCTCCGCCACCGCCGCGCGCCCCCCGCGCACGCCTCCCCGACGGACCGAAGGGCCCCGACGGACACAAGGGCCCAGGGCCCCCGGAAGCCCCCGAAGCCCCTCAGGCCCCCTCCACCCCCGTCACCGGCTGGATGTCCGCCTGGATCTCGTCCGCGTGCTCGCCCGTCACCAGGTACACCACCCGCTTCGCGACCGACACCGCGTGGTCCGCGAACCGCTCGTAGTAGCGGCCGAGCAGTGTCACGTCGACGGCCGTCTCGATGCCGTGCCTCCAGCGGTCGTCCATCAGGTGCTGGAAGAGCGTGCGGTGCAGCAGGTCCATGTCGTCGTCGTCCTGCTCGAGCTGCATCGCCAGATCGACGTCCTTGGTGATGATGACCTCCGCCGCCTTCGCCATCAGGCGCTGCGCGAGCTGGCCCATCTCCAGGATCGTCGCGTGCAGGTCGTGCGGGACCGCGCGCTCGGGGAAACGCAGCCGCGCCAGCTTCGCCACGTGCTGGGCGAGGTCGCCGGAGCGCTCCAGGTCCGCCGACATCCGCAGCGAGGTCACGACGATCCGCAGGTCCGTCGCCACCGGCTGCTGCCGGGCCAGCAGCGTTATCGCCCGCGCCTCCAGCTCGTGCTGGAGGTCGTCGACCTTCTTGTCGGCCTCGATCACGCTCTCGGCCAGCTTCAGGTCGGAGTCGAGGATCGCCGTCGTGGCGCGCCCGATCGCCGACCCGACGAGCCGGGCCATGTCGACCAGGCCCTCGCCGATCGAGTCCAGTTCCTCGTGGTACGCGTCCCGCATCAGGTCTCCCTCTCGTTTCGGCCGGCGGGGTTCCGGAGCCCGGCGACCCCCACGCTCCCACGTTCCGGGCCGTACGCGTCCGTTTCCGGCATCCCGGGTGAACCATCACTGGCGCCAAGGTGAACTCTGGGCGACGAGTGTTCGAGGTCGCACCCGGACGGCTGTGGCAGGGGTGGATCCCGTGCCTAACCTGGTCGCATGGACGTGAACGCGGCGGTCGCCGCAGCGGCAGCGATCGCCGGAGTGCTCACCGGCGTCATCGCCATGCTGGCGTTCCGCTGGAGCGAACGCGACCAGGCACGCCCCACCCGCACCTCCCTGCACACCGATCCCGTGCTCCCGCCCGGCGTGGACACCGTGCTGTCCGTGCTCCGCTCCTCGGCGGTCGTCCTCGACGAGGCCGACACCGTCGTCAAGGCCAGCTCCGCCGCATACGCCCTCGGGCTGGTCCGGGGCGGCAAGCTGGCCGTGGAGCCGATGCTCCAGATGGCCCGCGACACCCGGCGGGACGGGGAGATACGGCAGGTCGAACTGGACCTCGCCCGGCGCGGCGGCGGACGCGGAGAGGCCCTCGCCGTCTCCGCGCGCGTGGCGCCGCTCGGCTCGCGGCTGGTGCTGCTCCTGGTCGAGGACCTCACCGAGGCCCGGCGCATCGAGGCGGTACGGCGCGACTTCGTCGCCAACGTCAGCCATGAGCTCAAGACCCCCGTCGGCGCGCTCTCCCTCCTCTCCGAGGCCGTCCTGGACGCCCGGGACGACCCGGAGGCGGTGGAGCGGTTCGCCGGCCGCATGCAGGTTGAGGCCACCCGGCTGACCAACCTGGTCCAGGAACTCATCGACCTCTCCCGGGTGCAGAACGACGACCCCCTGGAGGACGCCGAGCCGGTCCGCGTCGACGAACTCGTCGCCGAGGCCATGGACCGCTGTCGGCACGCCGCCGGCACCAAGCAGATCACCATGGCCGCCGGGGGCACCGCCGACCTCCGTGTCTGGGGGCACCGCGGCCAGCTCGCCGCCGCCCTCGGCAACCTCGTCGAGAACGCCGTCAACTACTCGCCCGCCCGGACGCGCGTCGGGATCGCCGCGCGCCGGGTGAACGCGCCCGGCGGCGATCTCATCGAGATCGCCGTCACCGACCAGGGCATCGGCATCTCCGAGAAGGACAAGGAGCGCGTGTTCGAGCGTTTCTACCGCGTCGACCCGGCCCGCTCCCGGGCCACCGGGGGCACCGGCCTGGGTCTCGCGATCGTCAAGCACGTGGCCGCCTCGCACGGCGGGGAGGTCACGGTGTGGAGCTCCGAGGGACAGGGCTCCACCTTCACCCTCCGGCTCCCGCAGGCGGGCACGACCCGCGACCGCGCGCAGCCACCCCCCGGCACGTCCGGTACATCCGGCACATCCAGCAACTCCGAGCTCGAGACCGACGAGATCGACGGGGCCGGCGACAGCGTCGACGCCGACGCCGACGATCGTCTCGACGACCTCCGCGGCCTCGACGGAGAGGCCCGACGGTCCATCGCACCATCCCCGTACGCACCGCTCACCGCCCCGGAGGTCCTTCCGTGACCCGAGTGCTCGTCGTCGAGGACGAGGAGTCCTTCTCCGACGCCCTGTCCTACATGCTCCGCAAGGAGGGCTTCGAGGTCGCCATCGCGGCCACCGGGCCCGACGGCCTGGACGAGTTCGAGCGCAACGGCGCCGACCTCGTCCTGCTCGACCTGATGCTGCCGGGGCTGCCCGGCACCGAGGTCTGCCGTCAGCTGCGCGGGCGTTCCAACGTCCCCGTGATCATGGTGACCGCCAAGGACAGCGAGATCGACAAGGTGGTCGGCCTGGAGATAGGCGCCGACGACTACGTCACCAAGCCGTTCTCCTCGCGCGAGCTGGTCGCGCGCATCCGCGCGGTGCTGCGGCGCCGCGGGGAGCCGGAGGAGGTCACCCCGGCCGCGCTGGAGGCGGGCCCGGTGCGCATGGACGTCGACCGCCACGTGGTCACGGTCTCCGGCTCCAAGGTCGACCTGCCGCTCAAGGAGTTCGACCTCCTGGAGATGCTCCTGCGCAACGCGGGCCGCGTGCTCACGCGCATGCAGCTCATCGACCGGGTGTGGGGCGCGGACTACGTCGGCGACACGAAGACGCTCGACGTCCACGTCAAGCGCCTCCGCGCCAAGATCGAACCGGACCCGGGCGCCCCGAGATACCTGGTGACGGTCCGAGGCCTCGGCTACAAGTTCGAGCCGTAGGCCGTCTGTCCGGCGCCTCGTGGCTTGTCGCGCAGTTCCCCGCGCCCCCAGAAGGGGCGCGGGGACTGCGCAATCTTTTGGGGGGTCCGGGGGCGGAGCCCCCGGGGACGGGATCGGGAAGGGGCGGCGGGGGCGGGAAAACCCGCCCCGGCCGCCCCATCCGCAGACGATTCTTACTGCCCCGCCGCGCTCGACGACGCGGAAGACGACGCCGAGGACGAGCTCTTCGGCGTCTTCGACGTGTTCGGCGTCGACCCCGACGCCCCCTCCGCCGAAGAGGACGCGGAGGACGACGCCGAGGCCGACGACGTCCCACTCGGCGTCGCCGGGATGTCGCTCGGCCCCCACTTGCTGAAGTAGCTCTCCGCCGGCACGACGAACGCCTTCAGGCTCACATCCCCCGTGTCGCTGAACGAGAACGTCACCTTCTGCGCGTCCCCGTCCCGCACGGCCTCCCGCCCACTGCTCAGCACCGCCGCGGCGTTCCCCTCGCCCCCGAGAACCACCGACCCGTGCGCCGGAACGGTGATCTTGCCCTTGCCCGTGGCGGGCGAGAGTTCGGCGGACGGCCCGCCGTCGAGCGAGACGGAGTCCAGCGTCTGGGGGGAGCCGCTCGTGTTGAAGACGGTCGCGGAGACCACGGCCGGACCGGTGGCCTTCGGGTCGGGCTGCGTGATGACGAGCGCGTTCTGCACCTTGATGGAACCGACGGTGGTCGCCGCGTTGTCCGGCTTGACCTCGAGCGTCTGGGCGTCGTTGCCGGCGCCGCACGCGGCGAGCGAGGCGATCGAGAACGCGATGGCGGCGGCGGCGAGAGCGCCGCGTCGAAGGCTGCTGCTCACGGCGGCGGCAACTCCTTGAACGTGGGCGGAACGGACGGCTGCCTGAATAAAGCCGCCCTAAGCATCTGTCAGCGGCCTTAGGTTACCGAGCGCCTCCCGAGGGGCCGCACCCGACCCGCCCCTGCACCCCGACACCGCCCCGGAAGCCCCGCGGCACGTCACAGCCGCACGCCGCCGCCGTCGGCGCCCCGCAACCGTTCCCGGGCGCGCCCGGCGTCGTACGGGAACCGCCCCGACGCCGCGTCGAAGCCACGCCGACACCGGCCCCGTCGCGCATTCACAAAAGTCCCGAGAACCACTCCCGTCCCACTTAACCGGCGCTATGCGCCACGCCAATTCCGTAACACGGCCGGCGCAAGCCGCCGTATGCCGTGCCGTACTCCGTGTCGTACTCCACGAGTGCGACTTGGGGACGACTTGATCGCCCCGTGATCACCCGTTCGGTCTGTCTTGATCAATTCCGGATTCGTCTCGTATCCGGCTCCACATCACCGAACGGAGTAGCGAATGTCGATCACCTGGAGACGGACATTTGTGGACGTTTCTGTGCTGGTCACCGGCTTCCAGGGGGTGTGACGCGCATGTTTCGCCCCGTCCACACAGCCGCTCCGACCTGCGAATACCTCGTTCCGCTCGCCCCTCGCAGCACGTTCCTGTTGCGCTTGTCAAGCCCCGAGATATGCCCTGACCTGCGAAAACGCCATTCAGAAGACGTCGTTTCCGTGTTACCCTGGATAGCCACGGAAGGGGTACCTGTCACATGACGTTCAAGGTTGGCGACACCGTGGTCTATCCCCATCACGGGGCCGCGCTGATCGAGGCTATCGAAACTCGCCAGATCAAAGGCGTGGACAAGACCTACTTGGTGCTCAAGGTCGCCCAGGGCGACCTGACGGTGCGTGTGCCAGCGGACAATGCGGAGTTCGTCGGCGTGCGTGATGTGGTCGGTCAGGACGGACTGGACCGGGTCTTCGAGGTGCTGCGCGCGCCGTACGCCGAGGAGCCCACGAACTGGTCGCGTCGTTACAAGGCAAATCTGGAGAAGCTCGCCTCCGGCGATGTCATTAAGGTCGCCGAAGTGGTGCGCGACCTGTGGCGCCGCGAGCGTGAGCGCGGACTCTCCGCAGGTGAGAAGCGCATGCTCGCCAAGGCCCGGCAGATTCTGGTCAGTGAGCTCGCCCTCGCGGAGAACACCAACGAGGACAAGGCCGAAGCCCTGCTCGACGAGGTCCTCGCGTCCTGACGACGCCCGGTCCTCGCGTCCCGACGCCCGCCGCGTCCTGACGCAACAACGCACACCCGTGCCGCCGCCGAGGCGGGACGAACGGCTCGGCGGACCGTACATGTGAGATGCCGCGGTGCCCGATGACGCAACAGCTGTCGCCGGGCGCTGCGGCATGTGCGTATCCGGATCCATTACCGAGCCCACCACCGCGCCCGCCTGGCCCGCTGTCCGCCTCGCTGCTGTCTGCCTCGTTGCCCTGTGCGTACCCGTGCGGCGCGTACTCATGCGCAGGTGTTCGCATGTCCTGCGCGGTCGTCCGACGCCGGCGTCCTGCGCCGTCGGGGGTGGTCCCGGACCCCGGTGCTTCGGGGAAGGTGCTTCGCCCCCGATACTGAGTGTGCCGGGCGGGCAGCCCGCTCGACCGGATGTCACGGAAGGGTCCGGTCGAGGCGCGCACCCGGCACTCCCCAGGGCCATACCCACCCCGGCGGAGCACACAAACCTGACAGGAACCGATGTCCGACGATCCGCGCTCCTCGCCCTCAGACGCCGCCCCGCACGCGCCCGAACCCGCCCCGCAGACGGCCGATTCCGCCGTTTCGCGAAGGCCCGATCCCGCCGCCCCGCAGGCGCCGGGCTCCGGCCGGCCCGCGCCCCGCGTGGCCGCGGTGATCCCGGCCGCCGGGCGCGGCGTACGGCTCGGCCCGGGCGCCCCCAAGGCGCTCCGCGCGCTGAGCGGCACGCCCATGCTCATCCACGCCGTACGCGCGATGGCGGCCTCCCGTGCCGTCCAGCTCGTCGTCGTGGTCGCCCCGCCCGACGGGGCCCCCGAGGTCAGGGCGCTGCTCGATGCGCACGCCCTGCCCGAGCGCACGGACTTCGTCGTCGTCCCCGGCGGGGAGAGCCGGCAGGAGTCGGTCCGGCGGGGCCTGGACGCGCTGCCGCCCGGGCACGACGTCGTCCTGGTGCACGACGCGGCCCGGCCGCTGGTACCCGTGGACACGGTCGACGCCGTGATCGAGGCCGTACGGGACGGCGCCCCCGCCGTCGTACCGGCGCTGCCGCTCGCCGACACCGTCAAGCAGGTGGAGCCGGCGAGCGCGCCGGGGGCGCCCGAGCCCGTCGTCGCCACGCCCGAGCGGGCGCGGCTGCGTGCCGTGCAGACGCCGCAGGGGTTCGACCGGGCGACGCTGGTGCGCGCGCACGAGACGGTGACCGGTGAGGTCACCGACGACGCGAGCATGGTCGAACGGCTCGGGCTCACGGTCGTGGTCGTGCCCGGGCACGAGGAGGCGTTCAAGGTGACACGGCCGCTGGACCTCGTCCTCGCGGAGGCGGTCCTCGCGCGGAGGAGGCTCAACGATGGGTTCTGAGACGGGCGCCGAGGGCACGCGGGGCCTGCCCGGCGTCGTGCTGCCGCAGGTCGGGATCGGGACCGACATCCACGCCTTCGAGGAGGGGCGCGAGCTGTGGTGTGCCGGGCTGAAGTGGGAGGGTGCCGGGCCGGGACTGGCCGGCCATTCCGACGCGGACGTCGTCGCGCATGCGGCGTGCAACGCGCTGTTCTCGGCGGCGGGGCTCGGTGACCTCGGGCAGCACTTCGGGACGGGGCGGCCCGAGTGGGCCGGGGCGTCCGGGGTGACGCTGCTGGCGGAGGCGGCGCGGATCGTGCGGGCGGCGGGGTTCGTGATCGGGAACGTGGCGGTGCAGGTCGTGGGGGAGCGGCCGAAGGTGGGGAAGCGGCGGGAGGAGGCGCAGCGGGTGCTGGGTGAGGTGGTGGGGGCGCCGGTGAGTGTGTCCGGGGCGACGACGGACGGGCTCGGGTTTCCGGGGCGGGGGGAGGGGTTGATGGCGGTGGCTACGGCGTTGGTGGTGCGGGTGGGGTGAGCGGGGGTATTTTTCGCCCCCGCCGCCCCTACCCTTCCCGTCCCTTCAAGGGGCTCCGCCCCTTGGACCCCGGGTGCGTTGTCGGCTGACCGCCCGTGGGGGCTGGTCGCGCAGTTCCCCGCGCCCCTATGGGCACGATGGTGGTCGCGCGCCCGTGGCCGAGCCGCGCAGAAGACACAGCCCCGCGCCCCTTTCAGGGGCACGGTGGAGCCGCACAGCGACACGGTTCGTGTCCCTCGCAAGGCGCCCTCGGTCACGAAAACGCACAGCTTGGGTGGAACGGTCCTGAGGCACTGGCCCCGGGCCACTACCCTGGTGGGGTGACCATTCGTCTGTACGACACCAGCGCCCGGCAGATCCGTGACTTCGTCCCGCTCACACCGGGTTGTGTCTCGATCTACCTGTGCGGTGCCACCGTGCAGGCCGCCCCGCACATCGGGCACATCCGCTCCGGGCTCAACTTCGACATCCTGCGCCGGTGGTTCGCGTACCGCGGGTACGACGTGACGTTCATCCGCAACGTCACGGACATCGACGACAAGATCATCGCCAAGTCCGCCGACCAGGGCCGCCCCTGGTGGGCCATCGGCTACGAGAACGAGCGTGCCTTCAACGACGGCTACGCCGCTCTCGGCTGCCTGCCGCCCACGTACGAGCCGCGCGCGACCGGGCACGTCACCGAGATGGTCGAGATGATGCGCACGCTCATCGAGCGCGGGCACGCCTACGAGGCCGACGGCAACGTCTACTTCGACGTCCGCTCCTTCCCGGGCTACCTCCAGCTGTCCAACCAGGAGCTGGACAACCTCCAGCAGCCCTCGGGCAGCGGCGAGACCGGCAAGCGGGACCCGCGCGACTTCGCGATGTGGAAGGCGGCCAAGCCCGGCGAGCCGACGTGGGAGACGCCGTGGGGCCACGGCCGCCCCGGCTGGCACCTGGAGTGCTCGGCGATGGCGCACAAGTACCTCGGCTCCGCGTTCGACATCCACGGCGGCGGGCTCGACCTGATCTTCCCGCACCACGAGAACGAGATCGCCCAGGCCAAGGCGTACGGCGACGAGTTCGCCCGGTACTGGCTGCACAACGCCTGGGTGACGATGCGCGGCGAGAAGATGTCCAAGTCGCTCGGCAACTCGGTGCTCGTCTCCGAGATGGTCAAGCGCTGGCGTCCGATCGTGCTCCGCTACTACCTCGGCACCCCGCACTACCGTTCGATGATCGAGTACAGCGAGGAGTCGCTGCGGGACGCCGAGTCGGCGTTCGCGCGGATCGAGGGCTTCGCGCAGCGCGTGGTGGAGCTGGCGGGGGGCGTCGTCGAGCCGTCCGCCGAGGTGCCGCCGGCGTTCGCCGAGGCGATGGACGACGACCTGGGCGTCCCGCAGGCGCTCGCCGTCGTGCACACCACGGTCCGCCAGGGCAACAGCGCGCTGGCCGCCGACGACAAGGAGGCCGCCGTCGCCCGCCTCGCCGAGGTGCGCGCCATGCTCGGCGTGCTCGGCCTCGACCCGCTGGACGAGCAGTGGGCCGGCGCGGGCGGTAAGGGCGACGACCTGCACGGCGTCGTCGACACCCTCGTCCGCATGGTCCTCGACCAGCGCGAGGCGGCCCGCGCCCGCAAGGACTGGACCACGGCGGACGCCCTCCGTGACCAGCTCGCCCAGTCCGGACTGGTCGTCGAGGACGGCCCGCAGGGACCGCGCTGGACCCTCGGTCCGCGCTAGGAGCGCGGCGCCGGCGTGAGCCCCCGGGGCGCGCGCCGGCGCACGCGGGGTCTGTCCCCCTCCCGCAAGATCGATTGTGCCGTCCGGGCCTCCGGGCGGCACACTGCACAGACGTACGAACTTCAGAAGCACCTCCCTCTTCACTCACCCGCTCACGAACAGACAGGCAGGTCATGGCAGCCAACAACCGCCGCATGTCCGGCAAGAAGGGCGCGCAGGTCGGCAGTGGCGGCCAGCGGCGCAAGGGCCTGGAGGGCAAGGGTCCGACCCCGCCCGCCGAGATGCGCAAGGGCCACAAGAAGAACCGCATCGCCACCGCCAAGGCGAAGCAGACCACGCGCCGCCCGGCGCCCCGGGGCCGCGGCGGCAAGTCCGCCTCCGAACTGGTCGTCGGCCGCAACCCGGTCGTCGAGGCGCTGCGCGAGGGCGTGCCCGCCAACACGCTGTACGTGCAGCAGTTCATCGACAACGACGAGCGGGTGCGCGAGGCGCTCCAGCTCGCGGCCGAGCGCGGCGGCATCAACCTCATGGAGGCGCCCCGCCCCGAGCTCGACCGGATGACGAACGGGCTCAACCACCAGGGCCTCGTCCTCCAGGTGCCGCCCTACGAGTACGCGCACCCCGAGGACCTCGTCGGGGCCGCTCACGACGCGGGCGAGGACCCGCTGATCGTGGCGCTCGACGGCGTCACCGACCCGCGCAACCTGGGCGCCGTGGTCCGTTCCGTCTCCGCCTTCGGCGGGCACGGCGTGGTCGTGCCCGAGCGGCGCGCGGCGGGCATGACGGCGGGCGCCTGGAAGACGTCCGCCGGTACGGCCGCCCGTACGCCGGTCGCGCGCGCCACCAACCTGACGCGCGCCCTGGAGGCGTACAAGAAGGCCGGGATCACGGTCGTGGGACTGGCCGCCGACGGGGAGGCCGCGCTGGGCGACCTGGCGGTGCTCGACGGTCCGGTCGTCATCGTCGTCGGCAGCGAGGGCAAGGGCCTGTCGCGGCTGGTCGGCGAGACCTGTGACGTGCGGGTGCGCATCCCGATGCCGGGCGGCGCGGAGTCCCTCAACGCCGGTGTCGCGGCGGGGATCGTGCTGTACGAGACGGCGCGCCGCCGGGCCTGAGCGCCCCCGAATGCCCGTTCGCCCCGTCACCTGATCGGGGCGAAGCGGGCAGGGCCGCCCACCTTGACGCGGTCCGGACAGTTCGGCGGGGTCAAAGCAGTGTCCTAACGACACGTCACTCGGTTAGATGAGTGTGGACACCAGAACACCCCGCACACCCTCGGGGGGCCGAGCGCCGGGCTTCGGGACGCCGGCCCCGGACGACACTCCCGCGTTCAGCATGGTGAAGGTGCCGAGCGATCCGGCGCAGGTCGTCGTCAACCATGCGAGCTTCCGCGTGGAACTGGGGGCGTCGACGCGGCGCGCCCGTTCGACCGCCGTCGCACGGCACTTGAGCGCCACGCAGGGCACCGCGCGCCCCGCGGGCCGGCCCGGCGAGGCCCGGCGCCGCCCCGTCGTCTGGAGCGGCCGCTCCGCCCCCGACGACACGGGCGCCCACCGGCTGCTCCAGGCCGTGCGGGCGGGCGGCGTGCGCCACGGCGAGGAACCGGCGGACGCCGGGGCGACGCAGGTCATCCCCCGCGTCGACGGCTTCTCCGGGGGCGGCGGCTACGACGACGACATGGGCGACGCGACCGTGCGCACCCCGGTCGTCGGCGGGCAGCGCACCCCCGACTCCGCCGCCGGAACCCGCCTGCTGCCCCAGATGCGCCGCGTGGGCAGCGCGTACGACGAACAGACGTACGACGAACAGGCGTACGGCGCGGCCGGGTACGACGACCCGGGCCAGGACGGCCGCGACGGTTACGGCGACGGCTTCGCGGACGACGAGACCGCCGAGGGCGCCGACGGCACCGGACGGCACGCCGGCACCGCGCAGGCCGACGTGCGCCACGCCTACTACCCCGGCCGCCGTATGAACCTCGGCGTGGTCCTGCTGCCGCTGCGGGTCTTCCTCGGCTTCATCTCCCTCTACGCCGGCATGGGCAAGCTGTGCGACCCCGTCTACTTCGACGGCGGCGAGCGCGGCTCCATGGTCAAGTGGCTCAACTCCCTGCACCCCTGGGAGGCGGCCGAACCGCTGCGGCAGTTCGCGCTGCAACACCCGGTCGGCGCCGGGCTGGTCATCGCCTTCCTCCAGGTGCTCGTCGGTGTCCTGACCGTGCTGGGGCTGTGGCAGCGGGTCGCGGCCGTCGTCGGCGCCGGGCTCTCGGCGGCGCTCATCGTCACCGTCAGCTGGAAGACCGTCCCGGTCTATGACGCGCCCGACATCATCTGCCTCGCCGCCTGGTCCCCGCTGATCATCGCCGGGGCGCCCGTCTACTCGGTCGACGGCCGGCTCGCCGCCGGGGCCTGGCGCCGGCTCGGCCCGCGCTCCGACATCTGGGACCTGCGGCGTTACGTCCTGCGCCGGGGCGCCCTGCTCACCACCGTCGTCACCGGGCTGACGCTGCTGATCGGCTCGCTGCTCGGCGGCGCGGTGCGGGACGCCGACCGGATCGTCGTGCCGGGGCCCGGCGAGGCACCGCACAACGAGCAGCCCGGCTCCCCGCTGCCGGAGACGCCGGGCGCGCGGCACCGGAAGGTCAGCCCGTCGGCCTCCGCCGAGGCGCCGTCGCAGGGGGCCACGTCCTCGCCGTCGCGGTCCGCCTCGGCACCGGGCGCGAGCCGGACGACGGGCGCGGTCACCGGCGGGCAGCCCAGCCAGACGCAGGGCACGGCCGGGCAGGCACCGCCGCAGAACCAGGCACCGGCCCAGCGGGCGCCGAGCACCAGCGCCGGACCGTCCACCGCGGGCGGCACGGGTGGCGCCGGCGGCACGGCGAGCGGCGGGACCAGCGGCACCGGAGGCTCCGGAGGCAACGGTTCCGGCGGCTCCGGCGGCTCCGGCGGCTCGGACCGGCTGGTCGGCGGACTGCTGGGGTAGGGCGACGAGTACGCCGTACGCCGGTGAACGGCAGGGGCCCCGCGCGGACTGTGCGCGGGGCCCCTGCCGTCGTGCGTGCCGTCTTGTGCAGCCCTGACGGGTGCCGTCACGCGTCGTCCTGGCCTGTGCCGTCCCGGAGGGGCGGGCTTCAGCGGGGGAGGCCCGCCAGTTCCTTCGCGGCCTCGCGGAGGTCCTTCGCCGTGTCGATGGCCCGCCAGTACGCGCCCTGCGGCAGCGGGAAGCCCGCCAGGCGCCGCTCCCGGGCCAGCCGGGGGAACGTGGTGCGCTCGTGGTCGCCCCGTTCGGGCAGCAGCGAGGCGAACTCGGGGGAGAAGACGTAGACACCCGCGTTGACCTCGAACGGGGAGGGCGGGGCCTCGATGAAGTCCGTGATGTGCCCGAAGCCGTCGGTCTGCACGGCGCCCCAGGGGATGCGCGGGCGGGCCAGTGCGAGGGTCGCGACGGCGTCCCGCTCGGTGTGGAAGTCCGCCATGTCGCGCAGCGGGAAACGGGTCCAGATGTCGCCGTTGGTGGCGTACCAGGGCCGGTCGGGGTGGGGGAGGTGCGCGGCGGCGTACTTCAGGCCGCCGCCGCGGCCGAGCGGCTCCGTCTCGACGACGGTGGTGACGGAGACGGGCAGGTCGGCGGAGTCCAGCCAGTCCTGCAACACCTCGGCGAGGTGGCCGCAGGAGACGACGACGTCCGTCACGCCCGCCTCGGCGAGCCAGGTGAGCTGGTGGCCGATGATCGGCGTGCCCGTGCCGGGGATCTCGACCATCGGCTTGGGGCGGTCGTCGGTGTACGGGCGCAGCCGGGTGCCTTGGCCTCCGGCCAGGATGACGGCTTGGCGGGGGCGGGAGGCGGTGGTCGGATCGGTCATGCGGATAGGTTAGGGGGCCTTTTCAGGGCTGCGCCCTGATGGCCCTCGGTTGTGTGCCTATGAGCTCGGGGGTGGGGTTCGTCGGCGGGTGCGGGGTGAGTGTGGTTGCTCGCGCCCCGCGGCGGAGCCGCAATTGAGGACAGCCCCGCGCCCCTTCAGGGGCGCGTCCCCGCGGGACGTCGCCCCTGTGGGGCGCCGCGCACCGTACCCCCCGCTCAGCCCTGGAACGCTGCCACGCCCGTGGCGAAGGACGTGTCGCAGACCGGGCGGGCGTAGGACTGGGCGCGGGTGGGGCCGTAGACGCGGACCGCGGCGCGGCCGAGGGCGCGGGCGATGGACGCGCAGTGCTTCGCCAGGGAGGGGCGTTCGTCGACCGCCTGCTGGAGGTGGGTCAGCGCGACGGCCGGGTCCTTCTCCTGCATCTCGAGCAGGAGCTTGTCGCGCAGCACGTCCTGCGGGGCGCGGGCCTTGGCGTGACCGGCGGGGCGGGACAGCTCGGCGTCGGACGCGGCCAGCACCGAGTCGGAGGAACTCCCGGACCAGTTGACCCGGGTGACCGCGAGTGTTCCGGAGAGCACCATGACGACGGGCAGGACGAGGGCGAGGGAACGGCCGATCCGGCGGGCGGGGCCCGGACCGCGCCGTGTCCGCGAGGTAGTGGAGTGCTTCACGCGAGTGAGCGTAGCGTGCGGTGATGACAAGGGGACATTCCGTCACCGGTTCGGGGGATGTCGAACCCCGTGATTCTGGGTACGGGGTTGACGCACACGGCTCGAAACGTCCGGTCTGCCGGGGTCTTTCCGGCATCCGTGCGGGCAGCGAAGAGGGCCCCGCGGCCGGCCGCGGGGCCCTCTTTCGTTCTCTCGGGTGAATCGCCGCGCCCGCCGGTTCCACGGCGGCGCGGGCGCCCGGGTCAGTCCGTCAGGCGCTCGCCCGTCGAGGTGGAGAACACGTGGGTCTCGCCCGGACGCGGCACGACGTGCAGCTGGGCGCCCTTGTCCGGCACCTGACGGCCGTTGACGCGGACCACGAGGTCCTTCGTCTCGCCGCCGACCTCGGCGGTGCCGTAGACGTAACCGTCGGCGCCGAGCTCCTCCACGACGTTGACGGAGACGGCCAGACCGGCCGGCGCGTCCTTGGACTCCTTGGAGAGCGCCGAGGCGGCGCCGCCGTTCTGCTCGACGATGTCGAAGTGCTCGGGACGGACGCCGACGGTGACCGTGCGGTCGCCCTTGTCGGCGGCGGCCTTCAAAGCGTCACGGTTGACCGGGACGACGCTGTTGCCGAACTTGACGCCGCCGTCGGTGATCGGGACCTCGACCAGGTTCATCGCCGGGGAGCCGATGAAGCCCGCGACGAAGAGGTTGGCCGGCTTGTCGTACATGTTGCGCGGCGAGTCGACCTGCTGGAGCAGACCGTCCTTGAGCACGGCCACCCGGTCGCCCATCGTCATGGCCTCGACCTGGTCGTGGGTGACGTAGACGGTGGTGATGCCGAGGCGGCGCTGCAACGAGGCGATCTGCGTACGGGTGGAGACACGGAGCTTGGCGTCCAGGTTGGACAGCGGCTCGTCCATGAGGAACACCTGGGGCTCACGCACGATGGCGCGGCCCATCGCGACACGCTGGCGCTGACCACCGGAGAGCGCCTTCGGCTTGCGGTCCAGGTACTCGGTCAGGTCGAGGATCTTGGCGGCCTCCTCGACCTTCTGCCGGATCTCCGCCTTGTTGACGCCGGCGATCTTGAGCGCGAAGCCCATGTTGTCGGCGACCGTCATGTGCGGGTAGAGCGCGTAGTTCTGGAACACCATGGCGATGTCCCGGTCCTTGGGCGGCAGGTGGGTGACGTCGCGGTCACCGATGCGGATGGCGCCGCCGTTGACGTCCTCGAGCCCCGCGAGCATGCGGAGCGAGGTGGACTTGCCGCAGCCGGACGGGCCGACCAGGACGAGGAACTCGCCGTCCTCGATGTCGATGTCGAGCGCGTCGACGGCGGGCTTGGTGGAACCCGGGTAGATCCGGGTCGCCTTGTCGAACTGGACAGTGGCCATGGTGAATGGGCCCCCTTCTACCGGCAGGAACGTGCCGGACGATCCGTTGTGGAAGGTGGTGCGCCACTACGGCTGATTCCGTTGTGGTGTGGTCCACACGAGTGAACTGGCACAGGACGGTACCTGGAGTTCACCTGATCTGTCAGTAGTTCCGGTCCTGTGAACTTCGCGGTAATTCCTGACAGGGCCCCCGGAGCCGATGGGTACACTGCAACACGCACGCCCGTGCGGTACCGCGTGCACGCCTCCTTAGCTCAGTCCGGCCAGAGCAACGCACTTGTAATGCGTAGGTCGTCGGTTCGAATCCGACAGGGGGCTCGGTCGTACGGCAGTGGAGCGGATGCGGGGCCCGGGTCAGTCGACCCGGGCCTTTCGCGTTGCCGTGCGGGTGCGGGTGCGGGGGCGGGTCAGGGGGCGGCAGGCCAGGCCGATCAGGACCGACGTGAGGTGGCCGAGGTCGGTGACCGTGCGGCCGGTGGCCAGGGGGACGGCGAACGCGGTGAGCAGGACGGCGGCGTAGGCGTACCGCCAGGGGCGCGGCACGCGGTACGTGAGGACGCCCAGGACGCCGGCGAGCGCGTAGCTGACGCCCGTGTCGAGAGTGTCGACGGCGGAGTGCGGGGCCGCGCCGAGGTGTATCGCCCACAGCAGGGCGCCCTCGCTGACGAGCGTGGCCAGGACGTGCGCCAGGGCGCACACGGCGAGCCAGCGCGGGGTGCCGAGCCAGTGCTCGGCGCGGGCGTGGAAGAGGGTGTAGAGGGCGGCGTACGGGAGCCAGTGGCCGTCGCCCGTCCACAGGGCGCTGGAGAGCAGCACGCGCAGGGGGTGCTCGGACAGTTCGTGGAGGTTGGTGGAGCGGTGCCGCAGGAACTCGTGTGCGAACCCGGGGGACATGCGGTGCAGCGCGACGGTGGTCCCGAAGAGGACGAGCAGCCAGAGGTATGTGCCGGGCGCGCGCCGTATGTACGTCCACAGGAGGCCGCCGCACCTGCGCGGCGCGCTCCACGCGCGCGTGGCCGTCGTCGCACGCTCACCCATGACCTCAAGGGTCGCAGGGGGGCCGGTGGACCGCAGTGGGGCGTGCGCGGGCCATGTGTGACACTGCCCGGGTGATCCGTACCGTGACCCCCGACGACATCCCCGTGCTGCACGCGATGATCCGCGAGCTGGCCGAGTACGAGAAGGCGGCCGATCAGGCGCGGGCGACCGAGGAGCAGCTGCGTGAGGCGCTCTTCGGGGAGCGCCCGGCGGCCTTCGCGCACCTCGCGGAGTCCGGCGGCGAGCCGGTCGGATTCGCGCTGTGGTTCCTGAACTTCTCCACCTGGCGCGGCGTCCACGGCATCTACCTGGAGGACCTGTTCGTGCGCCCGCACGCGCGCGGGGGCGGGCACGGCCGGGCGCTGCTGACCGAGCTGGCCCGGATCTGCGTGGCGCGCGGCTACGAGCGGCTGGAGTGGGCCGTACTGAACTGGAACGCCCCCTCGATCGCGTCCTACGAGGCGCTGGGCGCCCGTGCGCAGGACGAGTGGACGACGTACCGGCTGACGGACGGGGCGCTGGCGGCGCTCGGCGGGACGGACGGCGGGACGTCGGGCGCCGGGTCGGCGGACTGACGCGGCGGGCCGGGCGGCGGACTCAGCGGACCGACTCGGGGACCGGGGTCTCGGCGGGCGTGGTGTGCTTGGGCGCCCGGGCGGTCACCATGACGCCGGCGACCACGGCGGCCAGCAGGAACACGGCCGCCGCCCACCACAGGGCGGTCGTGTAGCCGTGCACGACGCCCTCGCGGACGACCAGGTTCCGGCGGGCGGGGTCGGTCAGGTGGGCGGCGATGTACGCGCTCGCGCTGCTCGTCGCGATCGTGTTGAGCAGGGCCGTGCCGATGGAGCCGCCGACCTGCTGCGAGGTGTTGACGGTGGCCGAGGTGACGCCCGAGTCGCGGGCGGCGACCCCGGCGGTGGCGGTGGAGAAGACCGGCATGAACGTCAGTCCCATGCCGAGGCCCATCAGCAGCAGCGGGGGCAGGATCTCGGTGGTGTACGAGGAGTGCACGGTCATCCGGGTGAGGATCACCATGCCGATCGCCGACAGGAGCATGCCCGGCACCATGAGGGCGCGCGGCGGGACGTGGTGCAGCAGCCGGGCGGAGATCTGCGTCGAGCCCACGATGATCGCCACGGTGAGCGGCAGGAAGGCGAGGCCCGCGCGGACCGGCGAGTAGCCGAGGATGACCTGGAGGTAGTAGGTCATGAACAGGAACATGCCGAACATGCCGATGACGGCCAGGGCCATGGTCAGGAAGCAGCCGGCCCGGTCGCGGTCGCGGATGATGTGCAGCGGCAGCAGCGGGTCGGGGGCCCTGGTCTGCCACCACACGAACGTGGCGAGCAGCGCGGCGGACACCGCGAACAGGGCGAGCACGAACGGGTCGGTCCAGCCGCGGGGCTGGGCCTCGCTGAAGCCGTAGACGAGGGCGACGAGGCCGCCGCAGCCCAGCAGGACGCCGGGCACGTCGAGGCGGGCGTCGCCGCGGCGCGGGTGGTCGTGCAGGAGGGCGAGCCCGCCGAGGACGGCGACGGCGGCGATCGGGATGTTGACGTACAGGCACCAGCGCCAGTTCAGGTACTCGGTGAGCAGTCCACCCGCGATGAAGCCGATCGCCGAGCCGCTGCCGGCCAGGGCGCCGTAGATGCCGAAGGCCTTGCCGCGTTCCCTGGGGTCGGAGAACGTGGTGGTGAGCAGGCTGAGCGCGGACGGGGCGAGGACGGCGGCGAAGACGCCCTGCAGCGCGCGGGCGCCGAACAGCATGCCGGAGCCGGTCGCGGCGCCGCCGAGCGCGGAGGCGATGGCGAAGCCGGCCAGTCCGACGAGGAAGGTGCGTTTGCGGCCGACGAGGTCGGCGATCCGTCCGCCGAGCAGCAGCAGGCCGCCGAAGGCCAGCGTGTAGGCGGTGATCACCCACTGCCGGTTGGCGTCGGACATGTGCAGGGCGTGCTGTGCGGAGGGCAGGGCGATGTTCACGATCGTCGCGTCCAGGACCACCATCAGCTGGGCCAGCGCGATGATCACGAGGACCCACCAGCGGCGGGGGTCGGCCTCCGTTGCTTCGCCCATTCGGGTGGCGCTCATGGGGTTCAGAACATCACGAATACGGGCATATCGCATCTCTGCGGAGGGGGTGGGGCCCGCTGGGGGCCGGGGCTTTGTCAGTGGGGTGGTGCAGCATGAGGGCGTGGTGGTCGAGGGCGTGGTGAGGGCGGTGGCGGGAGTGTCGGACGCGGTACGAGTGCGGGGAGGTGAGGTCGGGTGAAGAAGGCGCGGGTGGTCGCGCCGGCGCGGCGGCCGGAGGTGCGGCTGCCTCCGCCGGAGCCGTACGGGGGCGGGCCGCTGGAACCGGAGGGGGACTACGACGGGCTGGAGTTCGCGGACGCCGACCTGGCCGGACAGGACGGCACGGGCTCCCGGTTCATGGACTGCGCGCTGACGGGCTGCGCGCTGGACGACACGCGGCTGGCGCACGCGCGGCTGTACGACAGCCGGCTGACCGGCATACGCGGGGTGGGCACGAACCTGGCGGACGCCACCCTGCGGGACGTGGAGCTGCTGGACGCGCGGCTGGGCGGGACACAGCTGCACGGGGCGGTGCTGGAGCGGGTGCTGATACGCGGCGGCAAGATCGACTATCTGAACCTGCGGGCGGCCCGGCTCCGGGACGTCGTCTTCGAGGGCTGTGTCCTGGTCGAGCCGGACTTCGCGGGGGCGCGGCTGGAGCGGGTCGAGTTCGTGGACTGCGTGCTGAAGGAGGCGGACTTCGGCGCGGCGCGGTTGAAGGACGTCGACCTGCGCCGGGCGGCCGAGCTGGGCATCGCCCGGGGGGTGGAACGGCTGGCGGGAGCCGTGATCAGCCCGGCCCAGCTCATGGACCTGGCGCCGGTGCTCGCGGCGGAACTGGGGGTGAAGGTGGCGGCGGTGGACTGAGAGGGGAGATGGGCTGAGGGAGGGAGACGGGCCGAGGGGAGGTGGACCGCCGGGCGACGCGGGCCGTCAGGCGACGCGGGCCGTCAGGCGACGCGGGGGAAGCGGGCTTCCAGGGTCCAGATCGCCGGGTTGTCGCGGAGCGGTTCGTGCAGGTCGGTCAGGTCGGCGAGCAGGTCGTGCAGGAAGTCGCGGGCCTCGCGGCGCAGTTCGGTGAACTGGAAGGTGAGCGGGTCCTCGTCGCCGGGCATCCAGTCGGCCTCGATGTCCACCCAGCCGAAGCGGCGCTCGAAGAGCATGCGGTCGGTGGACTCGGTGAAGTCGATCTCGGCCTGCTGCCGGCGGGCGGACCGGCTGCCGAGCGGGTCCCGGTCGAGCTGCTCGACGATGTCGCACAGGGCCCAGGCGAAGTCGAGCACCGGCACCCATCCCCAGGCTGTGGACACCTCCCGGTCCGACCGGGTGTCGGCGAGATAGACGTCGCCACAGAAGAGATCGTGCCGCAGGGCATGCACGTCGGCGCGGCGGTAGTCCGTCTGCGGCGGATCGGGAAAACGGGTGGAGAGGGCGTAGCCGATGTCGAGCACGGCCTGATGGTGTCACGGCGGGACGGGGGGTCGCGCCGGGGGAGGTGGCCGGGGCGGCCAGGCGGCCGTCGGCGGCCGGGGCTGGAGGCGTGGCCGGCCCCGACAACGGCAACCGCCGGACGCCGCCGCGCACGGCGAAGCCCCCGCGCGGCGACGGCTTCGTGCGGCGGGGGCTCCGGGGTGGTACGGCGGGGCTTCGGCGGTGGCGGGTGTCAGACGTTGACGCCGAAGTCCTGGGCGATGCCGGTCAGGCCCGAGGCGTAGCCCTGGCCGACGGCGCGGAACTTCCACTCCGCGCCGTTGCGGTAGAGCTCGCCGAAGACCATGGCCGTCTCCGTGGCCGCGTCCTCCGACAGGTCGTAGCGGGCGATCTCCGCGCCGCCGGCCTGGTTGACGATGCGGATGTACGCGTTGCGGACCTGGCCGAAGTTCTGCGAGCGGGACTCGGCGTCGTAGATGGAGACCGGGAAGACGATCTTGTCGACGTCGGCCGGGAGAGCCGCCAGGTTGACGTTGATCGCCTCGTCGTCGCCGGCGCCCTCGCCCGTGCGGTTGTCGCCGGTGTGGACGATGCTCTGGTCCGGCGTCTGCTTGTTGTTGAAGAAGACGAAGTGCTGGTCGGAGTAGACCTTGCCCTGGGGGTTGACCGCGATGGCGGAGGCGTCGAGGTCGAAGTCCGTGCCGGTGGTGGTGCGGACGTCCCAGCCGAGGCCCACGGTGACGGCGGTCAGGCCCGGAGCCTCCTTGGTGAGCGAGACGTTGCCACCCTTGGACAGGCTTACAGCCATTGTTGGGAGTCCCTTCGCTTGGTTCGTTCCCGTACGTGTGTGGGCCGCGGTGCGGCTAACCCATTGAACGCGGTGGGGGGCCCGGATGGTTCCGGGCGCTTTACCTTTTTTACCCGAGAGGGGGGCGCGCCCGAGAGGGCGGGTGGCCGGGGGCCGAAAACCTGGTGACGTACCCCCGTGCCGGACGGGAACATGGAAGGCATGTCCGGTCCCTATGTCGTGCGTGGTTCCGTCGTGTTGCCCGAGAGCGAGCTCGTGTGGAGGTTCTCGCGATCCTCGGGGCCCGGCGGGCAGCACGTCAACACCACCGACACCCAGGTCGAGGTGCGGTTCGACGTGGCCGGGACCGAGGCGCTGCCCGAGGTGTGGAAGCGGCGTGCGCTGGAGCGGCTGGCCGGGCGGCTGGTCGACGGGGTGCTCAGTGTGCGCGCCTCCGAGCACCGTTCGCAGTGGCGCAATCGCGAGGCGGCCGCCGTGCGCCTCGCCTCGCTGCTCGCCGAGGCGACCGCGCCCCCGCCCAAGCCGCGCAGACCGACGCGGATTCCGCGCGGAATCAACGAACGACGGTTGCGTGAGAAGAAGCAGCGTGCCGAGACCAAGCGGGGGCGTTCCGGCCGCGGCTGGCAGTAATTCCCGCACCGCGTCCGTGAATTCACCGGGTGCGAATGCAACGCCCCCGTGCGTCCCACTCCCCGGGCCGTCCCGCGCCCGGATCGTTTTCCCGCGCCGTCCCCCGTTATCCGAGCGCCCGATACCGGCCCCGGAAGTACGTCAGGGGGCCCGCCCCCGAATCGGGTGCGGTGGCGGTGAGGACGCGGCCGACGACGAGGGTGTGGTCGCCCGCCGGCACCCGCTGCTCCGTGCGGCACTCCACGGTCGCCAGCGCACCCCCCACCAATGGCGCCCCCGACGCCCGGCCGCGCACGTAGGCGATGTCCTCGAACAGCAGCCGGTCGCTGATGCGGCCCTTCATCGCGAACCGCCCCGCGATGTGCCGCTGGCTCTCGGCGAGCACCGAGACCGCCCACAGCGGCTGTTCGTCGAGGAGTTCGTCCATGCGGGAGCCCTCGCGCAGGCTGACCATGACCAGGGGCGGGTCGAGGGAGACCGACAGGAAGGCGGTGGCCGTCATGCCCACGTCCTCCCCGCGCGGGCCCTCGGGGTCCAGCGCCGGCTCGTGCGCGGTCACCAGGACCACGCCCGCGGCCAGGCGGGACATGGCGGCACGGAACTCGTCGTCGCTCACCCCTTCAGCATGCCCGCCGGCGGCGGGACCGGGGCCGGCGGGACGGGCGGACGAGAGGGGCTGCGGAGGGATCTGCGAGGTGTTGAGCACGGTCACGACGGTAGTTGCCGTGTTCGCGACGGCGCATCGGGCCAGGGGTCCAGACGGGTCCTAGGACCCGGGCCGCAGCCCGGACCGGTGACGGGCGACTGGCGGCCCCCGCGACCGGCGCCCCCTCCGCGCGATGATCCGGAACGGCCACGCGCCCGCTCCCGGCGTCGTATGCTCGCAGTCGTTCATGGGGACCCCACAGGGCTTTGAATTGTGTTCGGTAAAAGAACACGGGAGAACACGGGAAAACGCAGAACGCGGGAAAAAGCAGAAACCCCTCCCAAATGCTCACCTTTTGCTGTGACTTGAGTCACAAGATGCGTATTTTGTTGACCCTGTGTGCCGAGTGAGCAGCGCGCTGTGATTCAGTAGCGGTGAGGATGCAGGGCGTACGCCGAAGACAACCCTGGGGTTACGGAGTTACCGCGAGATCTCGAGGGGAGGGCGCATGGAGACCGACTCGGAGCCGTACGTCCGTCTTGCGACTCTGCGGAAGCTCCACGAGGTCATGGCGGACATCCACACCGCCCGCAGTCTGGCGGACACGTTGCAGACCGTCGCCGACGGCGTGGTCAACGGCCTCGGATACGAACTGGCGGCCGTCAACCTCGTACGCCCCGACGGCGACCTCGTGGTCGCGGCCCTGGCCGGAAGCTCCACCGTCGAGCAGATGATGGCGGGCCGGGTCGGCTCCCGCGCCGCCTGGAACCGGCGGCTCAACATGGGCGAGGCCTGGGGCGACCTGCGGTTCATATCCCACGCCGAGGGCTGGATCCTCGACGACGACGACGTTCCCCAGTGGCGTTCGGACGGGCCCGAACCCCGCTTCGAGGACGAGTGGCACCCCTCCGACCGCCTGTTCGCACCCCTGTACGGTCCGGGCGGCAGCGGTTCCTCCGGCGAACTGATCGGCGTCCTCTCCGTGGACCGGCCGCGCAACGGCCGCCGGCCCGGCGCCTGGGGCCGCGAGGCGCTCCAGATGTACGCGTTCCAGGCGGCCACCGCGATCAGCAACGCCCGGTTGCGCGCCAACATGCAGCGCGCGCTGGTGCGGCTCGAACGGGACCAGCAGGCGCTGCGCGCCAGCGAGGAGTCCTTCCGGCAGGCCTTCGAGTACGCCCCCTCCGGCATGGCCATCGCCGAGATGGGCGGTGACCAGCACGGCCGCATCCTGCGCAGCAACGACGCGCTGTGCCGGCTGCTCGGCAGGCCCGCCGCCTCGATGCGCCGCTACTCCTTCTCCGACCTGGTCCATCCCGAGGACATCAGCACCCTGCTGCGCACCTCCGCGGAGGGCGGCCGCGCCGAGCTGCGCCTCGGGCGCCGGGACGGCACGTACGTCTGGGTCTCACTGCGCAACTCCGTCGTCGCGGACGCCGCCGACGGGCCCCGCTTCCTGCTCACGCACGTCGAGGACATAGAGGAGCGCAAGCGGCGCGAGCTCCAGCTCGCCCACCGGGCCTCGCACGACTCGCTCACCGGACTGCCCAACTCCGCCGAACTGCGCTCCCGGCTCTCCGCCCGGCTCTGTCAGCGCCCGCACGCCGTGGCCGCCGACGGAGCCGAGTCGGCCGACGCGGCGCACGGGCAGTACGGCGAGTACGGCGAGCACACGGCCTTCGGCGGTCACGCGGTCTTCGACGGGCACACGGCCTTCGGCGGCTTCGGCGAGCCGGGCCTCACGGACACGCCCCCGGCCGGCCACCCCGCGGTGTACGACACCGGCGGGCACGGCTTCGGCCCGCTCTCGGCCCGGGGACCGTACGACGGCTTCGACCACCATGTGCACACCGTCGCCCCGGCCGACGGGACGGACGACGGCACCAAGGGGCTCGCGGTCCTCTTCTGCGACCTCGACGGCTTCAAGTCGATCAACGACCGCTTCGGGCACAACGCCGGTGACGCCGTCCTCGTCGAGGTGGCCGGTCGGCTGACCCGGGGCGTGCGGGACGGCGACACCGTCGCCCGGCTCGGCGGCGACGAGTTCGTGGTGCTGGCCGACGGCCTCGGCCGCGCCGACGCCCAGGACCTCGCCGTACGGCTGCGCAACGAGATCATCCAGCCCATTCGGGTCGACGGACGGGTCATGCGGGTGGGCGCCAGCTTCGGCATCGGCTGGGCACATTGCGGCATGACGGCGGACGAGGTGTTGAAATCCGCTGACGAACGGATGTACGTCGAGAAACGATCCCGTCCCAAACAGCACAGGCGTGCGGGATAGCTCCAGCTCACCGCGGGGGTGAGCAGGAAGACACCGGTACGGGCCTCCGGAAGCGGGTACGCTCGCAGTTCAGCCCAGCACGCATCCGCACCCCCACCCGCTAGGAGCACCAAGGGATGACGCCCGGCAACAACGGCGCGAGCACGCCCGAGGACGACGACCCGTTCGGCTACCTCTACGCCGACGGTCAGGCCAACGGAGCCCAGCCGCCGAGCGGCGGCTACGGCTACCCCAACTCGGTCAACAGGGTGCGGGCGGTCGGTCAGCGGCAGTACGGCGGCGCACAGCAGCCGCAGCAGCCGCAGGCGACCGGCCAGTACGGGCAGGCGGGGGCACCGGGGCAGACGGCGGCGTACGGCCAGGTCCCGCAGCAGCAGGCGTACGGCACCTATGGGCCGCCCGGACAGCCGAACCCGCACTACGCGGCCCCCGAGACCGTCCCCGGCGGGGCGCCGCCCAGCCGCAGGGACCCCGCGGGCGGCAGCGGCGGCGGGCGCGGGCGGGGCCCGAACACCAAGGGCCTGCTGATCGGCGCGATAGCGGTGGTGGCCGCCGTGGTGATCGGCATCAGCGTCGCCATGCTCGGCGACGACTCCGACGGCGACAAGAAGAACACCGCGGGCGACACCACCCCGTCGGCGAGCCAGAGCCCCTCCCCGAGTGGCTCGGACGCGGACGCCTCCGGCGACACGGAGGAACTGCCCAAGATCGACGCCAAGGCGCTCAAGCTGGAGGGCGGCGCCACCATCGCCTCGGAGGTGGAGGGCGCCGAGGCCGACGGCGGCAGCTATGTGACCGGCCTGAACACCGTCGGCTCCCAGGTCACCTGGACCGTCAACGGCATCCCCAAGGACGGCGCCTACACGGTGTTCGCGCACTACAGCGCGGCCGGCGACGACCAGTCGATGACGATGACGGTCAACGGCAAGGAGTTCGGCAGCAAGGTGAACCTGGGCAACTTCGCCCACGCCAAGGACGGCGACTTCGCCAAGGGCTGGACCAAGACCTACGTCTGGCCCACGCTCAACAAGGGCACCAACACGATCACCCTCTCCTGCCAGGACGGCGACAAGTGCGACGTCCTCCTGGACCAGCTCTGGCTGAAGGAAGGCCAGGTCAAGGACTGAGGGGCCGTCACGCCGCCGTCGTCTCCGGGGTCACCGCGACCCGTGTGAGCAGCTCCTCGTAGTCCCGCCGGTCGAATTCGCCCGCCGTCGGTGACAGGACCGTCGCCGCGGACAGGGCGGTGGCACGTGCCAGCCGGTCGGGCCACGGCAGGTGATCCACCAAGGCCGACAGCAGGCCCGCCACCGCCGAGTCGCCCGCGCCCGTCGGGTTGCCGCGCAGTCCGCGCGGCGGCACCGCGCGCCAGCGGCCCTCGGCGTTCACCGCGAGCAGCCCCTTCGCGCCCAGCGAGGCGACCACGGTGTGCGCGCCCCGGCGCCGGGCGTCCCGGGTGGCCTGCGCGGGGTCGTGCGCCCCGGTGAGCTCGGCCAGCTCCTCCGCGTTCGGCTTGACGATGTCGGGGCGGGCGGCCACCCCGCGGCGCAGCGGCTCGCCGCTGGTGTCCAGGAGCACCGGCACCCGGTGCGCCCGCGCGGTACGGACCAGCCCCGCGTACGCGCCCACCGGCACCCCCGGCGGCAGGCTCCCGCACAGGGCGACCGCGGCGGCCGAGCCCAGCAGCTCCTCGTAGGCCCGCTGGAACGCGGACCACTCGGCGGGAGAGATCAGCGGTCCCGGCTCGTTGAGCTGGGTGGTGTCCCCGGTGGCGGCGTCCACCACGGCGACGGTCCGCCGGGTGGCGCCGGCCACGGGTATCAGCGCGTCCACCACGCCGGAGCAGTCGGCCAGCCGTTCCCGCAGGGCGTCACCGGTGCGGCCGCCGGCGAAGCCGGTGACGGTCGCCCGGTGGCCGAGCGCGGCGAGCACGCGGGCCACGTTCAGCCCCTTGCCGCCGGGCCGTTCGGTCACCTCGGTCACCCGGTGCGCGGTGTGCGGGCGCAGTGCGGGGACGCGATAGGTGAGGTCGAGAGCGGTGTTCAGTGTGACCGTGAGGATCACCCGGGCCGACCTCCCTCGGATCGTGCGGTGACGCGTGTGCGTACTCCCAGCGTGCGTGCTGTTTCCACAGTGCGCGCGCCGGTGGCGGTTGAGGAGACTCGATCATGCCAAAGAGTCGGTGGTGGGCCCAGACCCCCGGGCCCACCACCGACTCCCGAAGGGCGGTCAGCAACGGGGCGAATCAGCCCAGTTGGGGATCGATCACCCACTCGCCCCGGCGCATCACGCCCTTCAGCGCGAACTCCTCGTCGAGAACGACCAGGTCGGCATAGGTGCCCGGCGTCAGCGAGCCCACCTCGTCGGCCTTGCCCAGCAGCCGCGCGGGGTTGGCCGAGAGGGCGGCGACGACGTCCTCGACCGGGAGGCCGTCGACCGTGACCGCCCGCTGGAACGCCCGGTCCAGGGTGAGCGTGGAGCCGGCGATCGAGCCGCCCTCCACCAGCCGCGCCACCCCGTCGCTGACCTCGACCTCCAGCGGGCCGAGCAGATAGCGGCCGTCGCCGAAGCCGGCCGCGTCCATCGCGTCGGTGATGAACGCGACCCGGGCCGCGCCCGCGTGAC
Organism: Streptomyces sp. NBC_00670; assembly: GCF_036226765.1. Taxonomy (NCBI): domain Bacteria; kingdom Bacillati; phylum Actinomycetota; class Actinomycetes; order Kitasatosporales; family Streptomycetaceae; genus Streptomyces; species Streptomyces sp. NBC_00670. The sequence goes on along the minus strand of NZ_CP109017.1, from coordinate 3,364,044 downwards.
GGAACGCCAGTTGGAGGGCGGCCGGGTGGAGATGCGTGCCGTCGTTGATCAGTTCGACGGTGACCCGCTCGTCCTCCAGCAGCGCGGTGACCGGGCCGGGGGCGCGGTGGCCGAGAGTCGGCATCGCGTTGAACAGATGCGTGGCCACGGTCGCGCCCGCGTCGATGGCGGCGACGGTCTGCTCGTAGGTGGCGTCCGTGTGCCCGACCGCGGCGATCACGCCCTGCTCGGTGAGGAGCCGTACGGAGTCCAGGCCGCCGGGGAGTTCGGTGGCGAGGGTGACCATCCGGGCCTGCCCGCGGGCCGCGTCGACCAGCTTGCGCACCTCGGCCGGGTCGGGGTCGCGCAGCAGGGCGGCGGAGTGGGCGCCCTTGCGGCAGGGGGAGATGAAGGGGCCCTCGAAGTGGATGCCGGCCAGGTCGCCCTGTTCGGCCAGTTCGGACAGCAGCCCGGCGCGCTGGGCGAGCTGGTCCGTCTCCTCGGTGACGGTGGAGGCGACGAGGGTGGTGGTGCCGTGCTCCCGGTGGGTGCGGATGCCGGTCAGCACGTCCTCGACGGAACCGGAGGTGAACGAGGCACCGCCGCCGCCGTGGTTGTGCAGATCGACGAAGCCGGGGACCAGCCAGTGGCCGGAGAGGTCGACGGTGGCGGTGCCGGGCCCGGCGGCGGGCCGGGCGTCGGCGCCGGACGCGGCGGTGATGCGCGCGCCCTCGACGACCACGCGGCCGTCGTCCACGATCCCGGTGGGCAGCACCGTCCGGGCACCGGCGAGAACCTTGCTAGGGGCCATCAGGTGGTTACCTCCGAGGAATCGAGGGATCAACCGAGGGATCGGTCGAGGGGTCAGTGGTGTCACGGACGGTGGGCACGACCGGCGTGGGTTCCTTTCGCGGGCCGCCCGCGGCGTGCAGGTCCCAGGCGAGCAGGCCCGCGCCCAGACAGCCGGCGTTGTCGCCGAGGCCCGCGTGGACGACGGAGGGCAGCTTCTGGAAGGTGACGCGGTCGCGCAGGGCCCGGCGCAGCGGGTCGAACAGGGTGGGCCCGGCCTCCGCCAGCCCGCCGCCGATGATCAGCGTGCGCGGGTCGAGCAGGGTGAAGGCGGTGACCAGACCGTCGGCGAGCGCGTCGACGGCGGCCTGCCAGACCTCCATCGCCCGGGCGTCCCCGGCGGCCACGGCCCGGGCGCAGTCCGCCGCGTCCGCCTCCGGGTTCCCGCAGGCGGCGGCCCAGGCCAGGCCGACGGCGGAGGCGGAGGCGTACCGCTCCAGACAACCGCGCTGCCCGCAGGGGCAGTCGACGCCGCCGGGCCGTACGACGACATGGCCGATCTCGCCCGCGAAGCCGTGCGCGCCCGCCTCCACCCGGCCGTCGATGCCGATGGCGCCCGCGATGCCGGTTCCCAGCGGTACGAACAGAAAGCGGTCGGCGCCCTGACCGGCGCCGATGCGGCCCTCGGCCAGGCCGCCGGTGCGTACGTCGTGGCCGAGGGCGACGGGGACACCGCCGAGCCGCTCGCTCAGCCGGGCGCGCAACGGTACGTCGCGCCAACCGAGGTTGGCCGAGTAGACGGCCACGCCCCGCTCGTCGTCGACGATGCCGGGGACGGCGACGCCGGCCGCGACCGCCGGTTCGCCGAACTCGCTGACGCCGTGGGCGCGGAGTTCGGCGGCGAAGTCGAGGACCGCCGTCGTCACCGCCTCGGGGCCCCGCTCGCGGCCGGTGGGCCGGCGCGCGCGGTACAGCAACTTGCCTTCCGCCCCTACCAGGGCGGCCTTCATCCCGGTGCCGCCCACATCAAGGGCGATGACGTGTTTCACGTGGAACAGTGTGACGCTCGGACCCGGAGAGGTCTAGTCCACTAGAGTGGTGTAGACCTTATAGCCGAATCGTTTCGGCATACGAGACGGTAACCACACACAACCAGCGGAAACAGGAGTGGTCGGTGCGGCGGCGCGGGGCTCGGAGGACGACGGTACTGGGCGCGGCGGTCACCGCACTGGGGATGACGGCGACCCTCGCCGGCTGCGGGGGGCCGGGCGGCTCCGGGGACGTCACCCTGAAACTGGTCGCGGCCGACTACGGGGACTCGGCGGCCAACTCCTCCCAGAAGTACTGGAACACGCTGGTCGACGCGTACGAGGACAAGCACCCGGGCGTGAAGGTCGACGTCAGCGTCTACTCGTGGAACGACGTCGACCGCAAGGTCAAACAGATGGTCGACGCGGGCGACGCCCCCGACCTGGCGCAGATCGGCGCCTACGCCGACTACGCGGCCGCCGACAAGCTCTACCGCGCCTCCGACCTCCTCTCCATCCCCGTCCAGGCCGACTTCGTCCACGAACTGAGCCAGGCGGGGGAGCTGAACCGGGTGCAGTACGGGATGCCGTTCGCGGCCTCCACCCGGCTGCTCTTCTACAACAAGAAGCTGTTCGCCAAGGCCGGGATCAGCCACCCGCCCACCACCTGGGAGCAACTGGCCGCCGACGCGCGCGCGTTGAAGTCGGCCGGAGTGAAGACGCCGTACGCGCTCCCGCTGGGCCCCGAGGAGGCGCAGGCCGAGACGTTGCAGTGGCTGCTCAGCGGCGGTGGCGGCTACACCGACAGCATCGGCAACTACGACCTGGACTCGGCGGAGAACGTCGCCACGTTCGGCTGGCTGAAGGACGAGCTGGTCGGCAAGGGGCTCACCGGGCCCGTCGCGCCGGCGAAGCTCAACCGGGCGGACGCGTTCGCCGCGTTCGCGCGCGGCGAGGTGGGGATGCTCAACGGGCACCCCACGCTGATGAAGGCGGCGCGGGCCAAGGGCCTGAAGTTCGGCATGGTCCCGATGCCCGGGAACGGCGGCGGGAACGGGGACGGCCAGGAACGGGCGTCGATGGGCGTGGCCGACTGGATGATGGCCTTCAAGCAGCACGGCCACCAGGAGCAGATCGGGGACTTCCTCGACTTCGTCTACAGCGAGAAGAACGTGCTGGCGTTCTCCCGCGAGTACGACCTGCTGCCGGTGACGACGTCCGCCTCCGAGGACATGGCCTCCTCCGCGCGGGACGCCGACCTCGCCCCGTTCCTGGAGCAGCTGCCGGGCGCGGAGCTGTATCCGGTGGGCAAGACCTCGTGGGCGACGGTGAGCGCGGGGCTCAAGAAGCGGATCGGGACGGCGGTGTCGGAGCAGGGCAGCGCGGCCGCGGTGCTGGGGCAGCTCCAGCGGTCGGCGATCCGGGAGGACGCGGGGGAGTAGGGGCCTGACCTCCCCGTTTCCGATGGCCGGGGGCGTTGTCAGTGGGGGGCCCTACTGTGGAACGCATGGAGGAACCGGAGAGCGTCGAGACAGAGCGGCCGGGGGAACTGGGCGCGCGCGAACGGGCTGTGCTGGCCATGGAGCGGCGTGGCTTCGCCGGCCCCGGCGTGAAGGAGCGCGCGATACGTGAGCGGCTCGGGCTCGCCCCCGTCCGCTACTACCAGCTGCTCAACGCCCTGCTCGACGATCCCCGGGCCCTCGCCCACGACCCGGTGACCGTCAACCGGCTGCGCCGGGTGCGCGAGGCCCGGCGCGCGGAGCGGTAGGCGGGCGGAGCGGTCGGCGGCCCGGCGCGGTCGGGCCGGGCGTACGGCTCAGGTGTACGGGCGGCCCAGCCGTGCGGGCGGCTCAGGCGGGTACGGGCGGCTCAGGCGTACGAGCGGGCCTGCGCGGATAGTGTCGAAGACATGGGCAGCCACACGGACTCCATGGACCCCGGGGACGCGTCGCACCGCACGGGTGACGCCGATCCGACCGAGCCGACCGTTCCGACGGTTCCGACCCCCGCGACCGAGGCCGGGCGCGAGGGGCTGGAGGCGATCCTCGCCCGTCCCGGCCGGGCGGTCCTCGCCTTCGACTTCGACGGGACGCTCGCCCCGATCGTCGCCGACCCCGAGCAGGCCCGGGCGCACCCCGACGCGGTGCCCGCGCTCGCCGCGCTCGCGCCGAAGGTGGCCTCGGTGGCCGTCGTCACCGGGCGCCCGGCGGGTGTCGCCGTCCGCCACGGGGGGTTCGCCGGGGTCGCCGGGCTCGAACACCTGGTGGTGCTCGGGCACTACGGCGCCGAGCGGTGGGACGCGGTGACCGGCACGGTCAGCGCGCCGGCGCCGCACCCCGGGGTCGCCGCCGTGCGGGCCGAGCTGCCGGGGGTGCTCGACGGGGTCGGGGCGTGGCGCGGGACCTGGGTGGAGGAGAAGGGCGGCCGGGCCGTCGCGGTCCACACGCGCCGGGCGGCCGATCCGCAGGCCGCGTTCGAGGCGCTGCGCGTGCCGCTGTCCGAGCTCGCGGCCCGGCACGGGCTGATCGTCGAGCCGGGGCGGATGGTGCTCGAGCTGCGGCCGCCGGGGATGGACAAGGGGGTGGCGCTGTCGGAGTACGTGCGGGAGGTGGGTGCGGGGGCGGTGCTGTACGCGGGGGACGACCTGGGTGACCTGCCCGCCTTCGCGGCGGTGGAGGGGTTGCGGGGGGAGGGGGTGCCGGGGGTGCTGGTGTGCAGTGGCAGCGAGGAGGTGGCGGAGCTGGCGAAGCGGGCGGATGTCGTGGCCGACGGCCCGGCGGGCGTCGTACGGCTGCTGCGGGCGCTGGCGGCGCGGCTGGGCTAGGCGAATTTCTTTCGCCCCCGCCGCCCCTACCCTTCCCGTCCCTCAAGGGGCTCCGCCCCTTGGACCCCGTGCGCAGTTCCCCGCGCCCCTGATCAGGGGCGCGGGGAACTGCGCAATCTTTTGGGGGTCCGGGGGCTTGCCCCCGGAGGGACGGGAATGGGAAGGGGCGGCGGAGGCGAGGAAACCCCCCGGTCACCCCCCGGGCGTTCAGCTCTCCAGCGCGTGAAGCTGCTCCAGGAACCAGCGCGACGGAGGCAGGGCCGTGCCCGCCGCCGCGAGGCGCTTCGCGCGTTCGGCGCGTTCACCCACCGGCATGGACAGTGCCTCGTGCAACGCCTCCGCCGTCGCGACGACGTCGTACGGGTTCACCACCACCGCGTCCTCGCCCAGCTCCTCGTACGCCCCCGCCTCCCGCGACAGCACCAGCGCGCACCCCTCGTCGGAGACGAGCGGTACCTCCTTGGCGACCAGGTTCATGCCGTCCCGTACGGGGTTGACCAGGGCGACGTCGGCCAGCCGGTACGCCGCGAGCGACCGGGCGAAGTCGTCTTCGACGTGCAGCAGCACCGGTGTCCACCCGTCCGTCCCGTAGCGCGCGTTGACCGACTCGGCCACCCGCCGCACCTCCTCGGTGTACTCCCGGTACACCGCGAGGTCCTGGCGGGAGGGGTAGGCGAACGCCACGTGGACCACCCGCTCGCGCCACTCCGGGCGGGAGGCGAGCAGCTGCTCGTAGGCGAGGAGTCCGCGCACGATGTTCTTCGACAGTTCCGTCCGGTCGACCCGGACGATCGTCTTCCGCTCCGGGCCGATCTCCTCGCGCAGCACCGCCATCCGCTCGTCCACGTCGGCCTCGTGCGAGCGCGCGCGCAGGAAGTCGGCGTCGGCGCCGAGGCCGTGCACGCCGATCCGCGTGGAGCCGAGCCCGCCGACGAGCGCGTCCGCGCACGCGGTGAACGCGTCGGCCCAGCGGTGGGTCAGGAAGCCGAGCCGGTCGGCGCCGAGCATGCCGCGCAGCACCTGCTCGGCGATGTCGTCCGGGAGCAGCCGGAAGTAGTCGACCGGCGCCCACGGGGTGTGCGAGAAGTGCGCGATCCGCAGATCGGGGCGGAGCTCCCGGAGCATCCCCGGGACCAGGGTCAGGTGGTAGTCCTGGACCATCACGGCCGCGCCCTCGGCCGCCTCCTCGGCCAGCGCCTCGGCGAAGGCGCGGTTGTAGGCCTCGTAGGAGGCCCACTGGCGCCGGAACTCCTGGTCGAACACCGGCTCGAGCGGGGTCTGGTACAGCATGTGGTGGACGAACCAGAGCACGGAGTTGGCGATGCCGTTGTACGCGTCCGCGTGCACGTCGGCCGGGACGTCCAGCATCCGTACGCCGTCCTCGCCGACCCCGCGCCGCACGGCCTCGCGGTCGCCGTCGCTCAGCGCCGAGCAGACCCACAGCGCGCCCGCGTCCGGCCCGATGGCCGAGAGCCCGGAGACCAGTCCGCCACCGCCCCGTTTGGCGTGCAGCGAGCCGTCCTCCCGCACCGTGTAGGAGACGGGTCCCCGGTTGGAAGCGACCAGGACCTGAGCAGCACCGAACGTGGAAGCCATACGCCTGAACCTAGCCCGGCCCCGAAACCCTCAAACGTGGACGGGCAGCACAGTGCGCCTCACGCCACCCTCCGGTCCGCGTACTCCGCGATCTGGGTCATCGGGGGACGCTCCTCCGTGTCCACCGGATGCGTGCGCGGCTCGAAGCCGTTCGGGCCGCGTTCGAACTGGGTGAGGGTCGGCCGCAGCAGGTGGCCGCGGGCCAGGCGGAGCTGGGCGGTGCGGTAGATCGCCGCGGCCATGCGCCCCAGCGCCTGGCCGTCCTGGTGCCGGTGGCGGCGCACGCCGACGTCGACCTGGGCGAGCGCGTCGAGGCCGACCGTGTGCAGCGCGTCCACCAGCATGCCGAGCTCGACGCCGTAGCCGACCGGGAACGGGAGCTGTTCGAGCAGTGAGCGGCGGGCCGCGTACTCGCCGCCGAGCGGCTGGACGAAGCCGGCCAGCAGCGGCCAGTGCATGTTCAGCAGCGGGCGGGCCATCAGCTCGGTGACCCGGCCGCCCTGCCCGGCGGCGCCGGCCAGCGGACGGTCGTACATCGCCTTGACCAGCTGCACCTCGGGGTCGGTCAGCAGCGGTCCGACGATGCCGGTGACGAAGTCGGAGGAGAACTCGCGCAGATCGGCGTCGACGAAGCAGACGACGTCGCCGCGGGTGACCAGCAGCGAGCGCCACAGCACCTCGCCCTTGCCGGGGAGGGCCGGGATGCGCGGCAGGATCGCGTCGCGGTGCACCACCCGCGCGCCCGCCGCCGCGGCCACCTCGGCGGTGCGGTCGGTGGAGCCGGAGTCGACGACCACGATCTCGTCGACGAGCGGCACCTGCCGGACCAGGTCGCGGTGGATCGCGGCGACGATCTCGCCGACGGTCGCCTCCTCGTCGAGCGCGGGGAGCACCACGCTCACCGACTGGCCCGTGGCCCGCTTGGCGGCCATGACCTGGTGCAACGGGCGGTCTGCCACGGACCATGAGCGTGCGCTCAGCCAATGCTCGACTTCCTGCAGCACGGTCGGTGGCTCCTTTTGTGATCCATCTCGCGGTACGGACGACTCTCTCAAGTGTCCTGGCCTTCGGTTACAGTCTTGAACAACGCCGATGACCGCCGCATGCCGGGGGTCGCCGACGTCACAACCGAATACCGCTCATCCAGAGGGGCAGAGGGACACGGCCCGATGAAGCCCCGGCAACCCTCCAGCCGGTCTCGTAATCGCTGATCATCGTCGATCACTTCGCGAGGCTCCCGGCTAGGGAAGGTGCCAAATCCGTCTCACGGCGAGATGCGTCGTGAGGAAGATGAGGAGAAAGGGCCTCGCCTCACATGGCTGTGCAGACTGTCGCAGAATCCACCGACTCCACCCCCTCCGGCGCCGGTTCCGTCGATCTCGGCCCCGCCGCCGCGCTCTCCTGCCGCGAATGCGGCCACCGCGTGCCGCTCGGACCGGTCTTCGCCTGCGAGGAGTGTTTCGGGCCGCTGGAGATCGCGTACGACTTCTCGGCGCACGACACCGAGGAACTGCGCCGGAAGATCGAGTCCGGCCCCGCGAACATCTGGCGGTACGCCCCGCTGCTGCCCGTCCCGGCCGACGTGGCGACGAAGCCGAACATCAACCCCGGCTGGACCAAGCTCGTCAAGGCCGACAACCTCGCCCGTGAGCTCGGCGTCACCGGCGGGCTGTACGTCAAGGACGACTCCGGCAACCCGACGCACTCCTTCAAGGACCGTGTCGTCGCCCAGGCCATCGAGGCCGCCCGCGCCTTCGGCTTCACCACCCTGTCCTGCTCCTCCACCGGCAACCTGGCCGGCGCGGTGGGCGCCGCCGCCGCCCGGGCCGGCTTCCGCTCCTGCGTGTTCATCCCGCACGACCTGGAGCAGGGCAAGGTCGTCATGGCGGCCGTCTACGGCGGCGAGCTCGTCGGCATCGAGGGCAACTACGACGACGTGAACCGTTTCTGCTCCGAGCTGATCGGCGACCCGGCCGGCGAGGGCTGGGGCTTCGTCAACGTCAACCTGCGGCCGTACTACGCCGAGGGCTCCAAGACGCTGGCGTACGAGATCTGCGAGCAGCTCGGCTGGCGGCTGCCCGACCAGCTCGTGGTGCCGATCGCCTCCGGCTCCCAGCTGACGAAGATCGACAAGGGGCTGCGGGAACTGATCCAGCTCGGGCTGGTCGAGGACAAGCCGTACAAGATCTTCGGCGCCCAGGCCGAGGGCTGTTCGCCGGTGTCGACCGCGTTCAAGGCGGGCCACGACGTCGTACGGCCGCAGAAGCCGGACACCATCGCCAAGTCGCTGGCGATCGGCAACCCGGCCGACGGCCCCTACGTCCTGGACATCGCGCGCCGCACGGGCGGGGCGGTGGAGGACGTCAACGACGAGGAAATCGTCGACGCGATCCGGCTGCTGGCGCGGACCGAGGGCATCTTCGCGGAGACCGCCGGCGGTGTGACGGTCGGCGTCACGCGGAAGCTGATCGAGGCCGGTGTGCTCGACCCGTCGCTGACGACCGTCGTCCTCAACACGGGGGACGGCCTCAAGACGCTGGACGCGGTGGCGGGTACGGGGCTCACCGCGACGATCCGGCCGTCCCTGGACTCCTTCCGGGAGGCGGGGCTCGCGTAGCCGGCCGGCTCGCGCCCCGCTTTCCCCCACCGCGCCCCTACGGGGCGCCTCGCATCCGACCGGAGGTCATCACCCCCATGAGCGTCACCGTTCGCATCCCCACCATCCTGCGCACCTACACCGGCGGCAAGGCCGAGGTCGGCGCCGAGGGCGCGACCCTCGGCGAGGTCATCGCGGACCTGGAGAAGAACCACACCGGGATCGCCGCCCGGGTCCTGGACGACCAGGGCAAGCTGCGCCGCTTCGTCAACGTGTACGTCAACGACGACGACGTCCGCTTCGAGCAGGGGCTCGACACGGCGACGCCGGAGGGTGCGGGCGTGTCGATCATTCCGGCGGTGGCCGGCGGCTGAGCGGTTCCCGCGGTCGAGCGGCTGACGTTACCTTCGGTAATGTCGATCACCGTGTGTTCATCGGATTGCCCCCTCCGTGAGAGAAACGGAGGGGGCAATTCTGCATGGTTGAGCACGGTACAGTTGGGGAACGCGCCCCGGATTTCTGTGACCGGGGCAGGGGGATCCTGCCGCGCTTCCGACAAGAAGTAGCCAAAGTGTGCGGACCTTTTGCGACTATTGCTCCTTTTGTGCGGCCCGACTTGCCCTGAATTCCGGGGAATTCTCCGTATATTCCCGACCCGTCGTGCCCAGATTTCTCGTCCGACTGACCTGTTGCAGACGGCAGTTGGACAGATACATTCAGCCGCGGTCGACGCGTTCCGGCGCACGCCCCCAACCGTTGGGGGGTGAGGTCTGACCCGGGTCCGCGAAGTGCGGGTCCGTGCAAGGGCCAGTAATAGGGGAGTTGGGCATGGCTCAGGGCACCGTCAAGTGGTTCAACGCGGAGAAGGGGTACGGCTTCATCGCGGTCGACGGTGGTGCGGATGTGTTCGTCCACTACAGCGCGATCCAGATGGACGGTTACCGCACTCTGGAAGAGGGCCAGCGGGTCGAGTTCGAGATCTCGCAGGGTCAGAAGGGGCCGCAGGCGGACATGGTCCGCGTTGCCGGCTGACGCGCGCGCCGACTGAAAGTTCGACGTGAACGAAGGGCTCGTGGGCACCGTCGGGTGCCCGCGGGCCCTTCGGTCTGTCCGGGTCCGACGGGGTGGCGCTTGCACTCTCGGGGGGTGAGTGCTAATCATTGGCGTTAGCACTCACACGGTGAGAGTGACAACGAAGGACCGGGTCGGTGAGGCCCTGGCGAGGTGGGGCAAGGAACCATCCGCCGGTGCCGTCCGTCGCGGGCGCGGGCGCGGTCCGGAGCAATCCACCCCAGTCCGGGAGGACCACTTCACATGGCCAAGATCATCGCGTTCGACGAGGAGGCGCGGCGCGGCCTCGAGCGCGGCATGAACCAGCTCGCGGACGCCGTGAAGGTGACGCTCGGCCCCAAGGGCCGCAACGTCGTCCTCGAGAAGAAGTGGGGCGCCCCCACGATCACCAACGACGGTGTCTCCATCGCCAAGGAGATCGAGCTCGAGGACCCGTACGAAAAGATCGGCGCCGAGCTGGTCAAGGAAGTCGCCAAGAAGACGGACGACGTCGCCGGCGACGGTACGACCACCGCCACCGTCCTCGCCCAGGCGCTGGTCCGCGAGGGCCTGCGCAACGTGGCCGCCGGTGCCAACCCGATGGCCCTCAAGCGCGGTATCGAGAAGGCCGTCGAGGCCGTCTCCGGTGCCCTGCTCGACCAGGCCAAGGAGGTCGAGACCAAGGAGCAGATCGCCTCCACCGCCTCCATCTCCGCCGCCGACACCCAGATCGGCGAGCTCATCGCCGAGGCGATGGACAAGGTCGGCAAGGAAGGCGTCATCACGGTCGAGGAGTCCCAGACCTTCGGTCTGGAGCTCGAGCTCACCGAGGGCATGCGCTTCGACAAGGGCTACATCTCGGCGTACTTCGCGACCGACATGGAGCGCATGGAGGCGTCGCTCGAGGACCCCTACATCCTCATCGCCAACTCCAAGATCTCCGCGGTCAAGGACCTGCTCCCGCTCCTGGAGAAGGTCATGCAGTCGGGCAAGCCGCTGCTGATCATCGCCGAGGACGTCGAGGGCGAGGCCCTGTCGACGCTGGTCGTCAACAAGATCCGCGGCACCTTCAAGTCCGTCGCCGTCAAGGCCCCGGGCTTCGGTGACCGCCGCAAGGCCATGCTCGGCGACATCGCCATCCTCACGGGCGGCGAGGTCATCTCCGAGGAGGTCGGCCTCAAGCTGGAGAACGCCGGTCTGGAGCTCCTGGGCCGCGCCCGCAAGGTCGTCATCACCAAGGACGAGACCACGATCGTCGACGGCGCCGGCTCCGCCGACCAGGTCGCCGGCCGGGTCAACCAGATCCGCGCCGAGATCGAGAACAGCGACTCCGACTACGACCGCGAGAAGCTGCAGGAGCGCCTGGCGAAGCTCGCCGGCGGTGTCGCGGTCATCAAGGCCGGTGCCGCCACCGAGGTCGAGCTCAAGGAGCGCAAGCACCGCATCGAGGACGCCGTCCGCAACGCGAAGGCGGCCGTCGAGGAGGGCATCGTCGCCGGTGGTGGCGTGGCCCTGCTCCAGGCCTCCCAGGTCTTCGAGAAGCTGGAGCTCGAGGGCGACGAGGCCACCGGTGCCGCCGCCGTCAAGCTGGCGCTCGAGGCCCCGCTGAAGCAGATCGCCGTCAACGCCGGCCTCGAGGGCGGCGTCGTGGTGGAGAAGGTGCGCAACCTGACCCCGGGCCACGGCCTCAACGCCGCGAGCGGCGAGTACGTCGACCTGGTCAAGGAAGGCATCATCGACCCGGCGAAGGTGACCCGTTCCGCGCTGCAGAACGCCGCCTCCATCGCCGCGCTGTTCCTGACCACCGAGGCCGTCATCGCCGACAAGCCGGAGAAGGCCGCCCCGGCGGGCGCTCCGGGCGGCATGCCGGGCGGTGACATGGACTTCTGATCCTCACAGGGCCCGGCCACCCACCGGGCCCACCGAGGATCGGACACGTCCGAAACGCGTCGAGGGCGGCGCTCCCCGTACGGGGGGCGCCGCCCTTCGGCGTGTCCGGAGCCGGCGGAGTCGGGGATGGCCCCGGTCACCGTCACGGGGCCGGTGGGAATGCCGGGACGGCGCCCGCGCATTGACCCTCGTGTGCGCATTACATGCGCGTGCACATACTGACCGGTTCTCCCATGCCCCCGAGGAGCCCCTTCGATGACCGCCCCCGCCTCCGCCGCCACGTCCGAGTCCGCCGCTCGCGTCGCGCGGATCCTCTCCCGGCCCGTCGCCCTGAACGGACTGACCGTCCCCAACCGCATCGCCATGGCGCCGATGACCCGCTCGTTCTCCCCGGGCGGTGTCCCCGGCGAGGACGTGCTCTCGTACTACGCACGCCGGGCCGCCGCGGGCGTCGGGCTGATCGTCACCGAGGGCACCTACGTCGGCCACGCCTCGGCCGGGATCAGCGACCGCATCCCCCGGTTCCACGGCGAGGAGCAGCTCGCGGGCTGGGCGAAGGTCGCCGAGGCGGTGCACGCGGCGGGCGGCACGATCGTGCCGCAGCTCTGGCACGTCGGCATGGTCCGCGAGCAGGGCCAGGCGCCCTTCCCCGACGCTCCCGCCGTCGGCCCCTCCGGTCTGCGTGTCGGCGAGGAGGAGGCCACCGGCCGGGCGATGACCCGACAGGACGTGGACGACGTCATCGGCGCGTTCGCCGACGCGGCCGCCGCCGCGGAGCGCATCGGCTTCGACGGCGTCGAGCTGCACGGCGCCCACGGCTACCTCCTCGACCAGTTCCTCTGGGCCGCCACCAACCGCCGCAGCGACGCCTACGGCGGCGACCCGGTCGCCCGTACGCGGTTCGTGGCGGAGATCGTCGAGGCGGTGCGCGCGCGGGTGTCGCCGGAGTTCCCGGTGATCCTCCGCTACTCGCAGTGGAAGACCGGCAATTACGACGCGCGGCTCGCCGGGACGCCCCAGGAACTGGAGGCGATCCTCACGCCACTCGCCGAGGCCGGGGTGGACGCCTTCCACGCCTCCACCCGGCGCTACTGGCTGCCCGAGTTCGACGGCTCGGACCTCAACCTCGCGGGCTGGTCGAAGAAGCTCACCGGCCGCCCGGCCATCACCGTCGGCTCGGTCGGCCTCGACGGCGACTTCATCGGCTCCCTCTTCAACGGCGAGGGCGCGACCGTCCGGAACATCGACGAACTCCTCGACCGTCTGGAGCGCGACGAGTTCGACCTCGTCGCCGTCGGCCGCGCGCTGCTCCAGGACCCCGAGTGGGCGGCGAAGGTGCTGGCCGGCCGCTTCGACGAACTGGCCCCCTACGACGCGGCCTCGGCGAAGACCCTGAGCTGAACCTGCGAGCGGGGGCCGCTCACAGGCCCCCGCCCATCGGTTCGATGTCGACGCGCACCGGGTGGCCCCACACGCGCAGCACCTCGTAGTCGGTGAACTCGTGCACCAGCCGGTACGCCATCGCCGGGCGGGGCCCCCGGCGCTGCGCGTTCAGGTACAGCTCCGCCTCGCGCCGGTCCCGGCGCGGGGTGCCGCACAGCTGCCACTCCTGCCCGTTCCACGCCTCGGGCAGCCAGCGCTGCTGCGGCTGCGGGCGGTCCTCCCGCGTGCCGTACCGGGAGGCGACGCGCTCGCCGGGACCGGTCGCCGTCCGGCGCGGCCCGCCGCCGTCGTACTCCGCGCGCCGGGCCGCCCGGCGCCGCGTCTCGCACAGCAGGCACAGGTCGGGCGCGTCCTCGTCGACGGGCCCGGTCGGATGTTCGGCACACCGGGTGGTGGGCTTCTCCCCGCTGAGGCTCTCCTCCAGCAGGTCCAGCGCCCGCTTCAGGTCGTCCTTGGCCTCGTACAGCTTGGCGTCCGGAGTGTCGGGGTTCAGCGCCTCGCCGTGCTCCCCGAGCACGCGCAGAGCACGGCCGAGCGCGGTGAGCTGTGCGTGGTTCATGTCCGCCAGGGTCGCACACGCCACCGACAGCGCGGGGTGCCGCCGGTCACGCGGGGGTGGTCCAGCGTTCCTCGCCGTCGTGCGGCTCGCCGGTCGGCCGCATGCCGAGGGCTGCCGCGACGGCGGCGGAGGCGCGGTGCTCGGGGTGCACGTGGGCGGTGAGCCGCCCGGCACCCCGGGTGCGCAGCCAGTCCGCCATGACGGCGGCGCCCTCCTTCGCGTAGCCGTTGCCCTGGTGGGCGTGGCCGACGACCCAGGCGAGTTCGGCTTCGAGGTGGTGGGAGCCGCCGGACCGGGACAGCGTCGCCTGCACGGTGCCGACCAGCACGCCGTCGGCGCGCCGCCGCAGCATCCAGTTCAGCCAGCCCTGCGCGTGGTCGGGCGAGTGCCCGGCCGACTGGCGCCGGTAGCGTCGTTCCAGTTCGTCACGGGTCGGCGGGGTGCCGCCGATGTAGGTGTGCAGGCGCGCGTCGTCGAGAAACGTCGTGGCCTCTTCCGCGTGTGCGACACGCAGCGGTTCCAGGCGCAGCCGCCGCCCCTCCAGAGGGACGGCGACCGGCCAGGGAAGGGGTTCGGACACGGCTCAGCGCCGCCGCTTCAGGTCTTCGACGAACGGGACCCAGGCGGAGGCTCGGAACACGAGCTTCGGGCCGCCGGGGTTCTTGGAGTCGCGCACGGGGACGACGGCGGGGTGCCCGTCGGCGACTTCCAGGCAGTTGCCGCCGCTGCCGCCACTGTGCGTGGACTTACGCCAGCGGGCGACTTCGAGGCAGTCGCCACCGCTGCCGTCGCTGTAGCTCGACTTCTGCCAGCGGGCTATTTCCAGGCAGTTGCCGCCGCTGCCGTCGCTGTAGCTCGACTTGTGCCAGGTCGCTGCGCTCAGGTCGTAGTCAAGGCTGATCTCCATGGCAGTAATCCTCCGCCACCGATTCGATCAGGGCCAGGGATTCTCGCGGAGCGAGTGCTGAGGCTGCCAACAATTCGTAGGCGAGTTCGTACCGGGTGACTGTGGCTGGGTCGTCTTCCAGCCTGCCGGTTCCGGGCCCCTCGAAGTAGACGAGACGAGGCGCGTCGTCGAAGGCCATCAGCTTCACCGCGCCGCCCATCAAGGTGTGGGCGCCGCCCGCGAAGGGCAACACCTGCACGATCACCCGCCGTTGGCGAGCCATGGTGGCGACGTGGCCCAGGGCTTCGGCCATCACCTCGGGTCCGCCCGTCGTCCGACGCAACGCAGCCTCGTCAAGCACGACCCACAACGACGGCTTTGTTGGATTGTCGAGGAGCTTCGTTCGCTCCATGCGTGCTTCTACGAGGCCGTCGATCTCCCCGGCCGGTGCCGTTGGCTGGTGTGCGATGAACACGGCCTCGGCGTACCCCGGTGTTTGCAGCAACCCGGGGATCAGCATGGGCGCGTACTCCCGGATGGCCACCGTCCTGGCCTCCGCCTCCGCCGCCTCCGCGAAGTGCTCCGGGTACTCCGACTTCGCCGCCGCGCGGCAGTTGCGCAGGAAGAAGTCCACGCCGAGGACTTCATCCAGCATCCGCGCGTACTCCGGTTGCATCCGCCTCGTGCCCGCCTCCAACTGGCCGATGTACGAGCCGCTGACGAACAGTCGGCCGCCCAACTCCTCCTGGCTCAGGCCCGCTTTCTCGCGCGCGTGGCGCAACTCCGCGCCCAGCAGCGCGCGTGGCGACGACGACGGGTCCAGATCCTTCGGTCCCGGCATGGCTTGGTCCCCCTGCCCTCTTCGTCCTGTCCTCTTCGTCCCACGGCATCCGTTGTTGGGGTGGAACGTCTGGCCAGGTTAGACCGCGGGCATACACGCTGGGTGGCGTATCGCAAACTCAGCGTAAGGAAAGTGAGGCGCACAGTGCGGTCGACGGAAGAGGTCGTGGCGTCGTTGCGGGAGGCGTTGGCGGACGCCGGTGTCGTGTTGCCGTCGCTGGGGGTGGACCCGGTGACCGGCGCGAGCGACGAGCCGTTCGCCCTCGTCGCGTTGGGACGCTGCAACGTACGGACGGCCGAGCGGCTGACCGCGGCGCTGCGCGGCGAGCGGCCGCCGGTCGGGACGTACGCCGTGGACGTACGGGACGGGCGGATGGGCGAGGTGTGTGGACACGTGGGCGGCCGGGTGCAGCTGCGCCCGATCGGCGGCGGACGGGAGTGGGACTGCCCGCCGGACGGCCTGCGGCAGCCCCCGCCCGACGCGGTACTGCGCGAACGCGTCCGCTGCATGAACCAGGAGGCCCGCCTGCCGTGACCGGCGGCGGGCGTATCCCTCGGGCCGGGCGTCAGCCCATGGTCTTCGCGCCGTCCAGGGCCTCGCGGATGATGTCGGCGTGGCCGGCGTGCTGGGCGGTCTCGGCGATGATGTGCAGCAGGACCCGGCGGGCCGACCAGCTGGTGTCCGCCTGGAACCAGGGGGCCTTCGGCAGCGGGTGGGAGACGTCCAGGTCGGGCAGGGTCGCGACGATCTCGTCCGTGCGGCCGGCGACCTTCGCGTACTCGGCGAGGATCCCGGCGACCGTGTCGCCGGGCAGCATCCGGAACTCGTCGGCCCGGCGGGCGAAGTCCTTCTCCGTGAAGGAGGTGAAGTCCGGCATCGCCGAGGTGCCCTTCACGATGAACTCCGCCCAGCCCCGCTCGACCGACGTGACGTGCTTGATCAGGCCGCCCACGCACAGCTCGCTCGCCGTGGTCCGCCGGCCGGCCTGCTCCTCGTCGAGGTCGCGGGCGGTGAAGGTGAGGAACTGCCGGTGCTTGCGCAGGGACTCAAGGAGGTCGGCGCGCTCGCCGGTGAGGGTCTGCGCGGTGGAGTCCATGGTGTCGCTCATGACCATCGGGTCCTTCCGTGGGTGCGGTGCGCCGGGGGCCGGGACGTGCCCGGGGTTCCGGTGCGGCGTCGGGGACCACAGTAGGAGTCCTGTAGGACGGATCCCGTCCTAATGAGGACACCGTTCTCCGGAGCGGGCGCGACAATGACCCGCATGACCCGTCGCGCCCCCGACCCCGCCGTCCTCCGCGTCCGCTGGCGCGAGACCCTGCTCGCCGCCCGCGGCGACCACCCGGGACCCGACCCGGACCCGTACGCCGACGACCTCCTCCGCCGCTGGTCGGAGCCGCAGCGGCGCTACCACACGCCCACCCACCTCACCGCCGTCCTCGACCACGTCGACACGCTGCACGCGCACGCCGAGGACCCCGCCGCCGTCCGTCTCGCCGCCTGGTTCCACGACGCCGTCTACCTCCCCGACCGCTCCGAGAACGAGGAGCGTTCGGCGCGGCTGGCCGTCCGGGCGCTCACGGAGGCGGGGGTGCCGGAGGCCCGTACCGCCGAGGTCGCGCGCCTCGTCCGCCTCACCGTCACCCACGCCCCCGAGCCCGGTGACCGCGACGGTGCCGTCCTCTGCGACGCCGACCTCGCGATCCTCGCGTCCCCGTCCGATGCGTACGCGGCCTACACGGCCCAGGTCCGCGAGGAGTACGCCTTCGTGCCGGACGACGCCTTCCGTGCCGGGCGGGCGGATGTGCTGGAGCAACTGCTCGCGCTGCCACGCCTGTTCAGCACGCCGTACGGTGCCGAGGCATGGGAGGAGCCGGCCCGCCGCAACCTTCGCGCGGAACGTGATCTCCTGACTTCCTGAGTCGAACAAATCGGTCGTACGCGCTCCGCCCCGCGCCTACCCTCACCCCTATGCAGACCATGGGCGGGGAACAGGTGACCGAAGCCGTCGCGTACGCGGTGTCCGTGCTGGAGGAGGGCGCCGGACGGGACTGGGAGGGGACCAAGGCCGGCGCCTCGGAGTGGAGTTGCCGGTTCACCGCGGAGCACCTCGCCGGCACCCTGATCGCGTACGCGGGGCGGCTGGCGGCCCGGGCCCGGCAGGACGTCGGCTTCGGCACCGTCCTCGACGACGACGCCGGCAACGCCGACATCCTGGACGTGCTGCGCACCGGCGGCGCCCTGCTCGCCGCCGCGATCGCCACCGCGCCCCGCGAGGCGCGCGCCTTCCACCCGTACCCGTACGGCAGCGCGAACCGCGAGGGCTTCGCCGCGATGGGCGTCACGGAAGTCCTGCTGCACACCTACGACATGGCCACCGGACTCGGCCTCCCCTACGACCCGCCGGCCGAGCTGTGCAAGGGCGCACTGGAGCGGATCTTTCCGCACGTACGCCCCGGGCACGCCCCCTGGCCCACGCTCCTGTGGGCGACAGGGCGCGGCGACCTGCCCGGCCGGCCCCCGGTCACCGAGTGGCGCTGGCGCAACAACCTGGTGATCCCCGCCGAACGCCTCACCCTCCAGGGCGTCACCCCCGCGGCCGCCGCCGACCTCGCCGCGGGCGGCCCCGGCGGCTTCGACTGGGTCGACGACGGTCCCTACGAGGGCGAGGAGGCGGGCGAGGCCGGCACGCGGACGGCGGCCGGGATGATGCGGCAGGCGTACGAGCAGGGGAGGCACCGGCCGGAGTGGGGCATCTTCGCCCTGGTCCGCGAGGAGGACGGCCGCGCCGTCGGCGCCATGGGCTTCCACGGGCCGCCGGACGAGGAGGAACGCGTCGAGGTCGGCTACGACCTGGCCGCCTCCGCCCGCGGCAACGGGTACGCCACACAGGCGCTGCGCGCGCTGTCGGCCTGGGCGGTGGCCCGCGACGACGTGCGGACCGTGTTCGCGAAGACGGCCCCGGCGAACACCGCGTCCCAGGCCGTTCTGACCCGCGGGGGCTTCCGTCCCGTCCCGTCCGAGGGCGACCTGCGCGTCTACGAGCTACGGAGCGAGAAGGCGTGACGCGCCCGGCGGGGTCACGGCAGCACGCTCCCCTTCCGCCGCCGCAGCCCCGCCAGGGTCAGCAGCCGCACCACCTCCCGGCTGCTCACCTCCACCGCTCCCGCGGCCACCGCGTCGGCGTACCGGTGCGACGGGAGGTCGTAGTGGTCGCGTTCGAAGGCGCGGCGCGGTACGCCCAACGCGTCGGCGAACGCGTGGAGTTCGGCGTAGGAGACGTCACTGACCAGGTGCGACCACAGGCGGCCGTGGCCGGGCCAGGTGGGCGGGTCGACGTATATCGTCACGAGGGACGCGTTCCTCCCATGACCGGCCCGAGCGAGCCCACCGCCGCGACCTTCACGCCCGCCTTGTGGCAGACCCAGTGCGGGTCGGGTCCCAACTCCGGTTCCACCTCCAGCGCGTGGGGCTCGCCCGAGGGGCACACCGGGCACAGCGGCCAGCGGCCGTACTTCTCCAGGAGCGCGTCCTGCACGTCCTGCGCGACCAGGCCCGCCACGAAGGCGGAGCCGTCGGGCCACTGCTCCACCCACCAGCGGCGCTGGGTGACGGAGTCCTCGACGAGCGAGACGACGTCGGCCTGGGCGACGTCCCCCGCGACCAGGTCGGCGAGCACACGTGCGCGGGCCGTGTGGAGCACCTGCTCCAGGGGGCCGATGGACGGGGACGGACCTGTGGGGTTCATGCACCCATTGTGCGCACTCTTGACCGCGCCACCCCGTCGAAAATATCTTTCACAGGGTGAGGTACGACCTGAAGGAAACTTCCGGAGCGCCCCCTGCGCCGCCCGCTCCCGCCGCGCTCGCCGCGAAGGTGCGGACGCTCGCTCCGTCGATGACGCGTTCGATGCAGCGTGTCGCCGAGACCGTCGCCGCCGACCCGGCCGGCTGTGCCGCGCTCACCGTCACCGGCCTCGCCGAGCGCACCGGCACCAGCGAGGCCACGGTCGTGCGCACCGCCCGGCTGCTCGGCTACCCCGGCTACCGCGATCTGCGGCTCGCGCTCGCCGGGCTCGCCGCGCACCAGCAGTCCGGCCGCGCCCCCGCCGTCACGGCCGACATCGCGGTGGACGACCCGCTCGCCGACGTCGTCGCCAAGCTCGCCCACGACGAGCAGCAGACCCTCGCCGACACCGCCGCCGGACTGGACACCGCACAGCTCGGCGCGGCCGTCGCGGCGCTCGTGGCGGCCCGGCGGATCGACGTGTACGGGGTCGGCGCGTCCGGCCTCGTCGCGCAGGACCTCACGCAGAAGCTGCTGCGCATAGGGCTGATGGCGCAGGCGCACAGCGATCCGCACCTCGCCGTCACCAACGCGGTGCAACTGCGCGCGAAGGACGTGGCCGTCGCCATCACCCATTCGGGTTCCACGGGCGACGTCATCGAGCCGCTGCGGGTCGCGTTCGAACGCGGCGCGACCACCGTCGCGATCACCGGCCGGCCCGGCGGCCCGGTCGCCCAGTACGCCGATCACGTCCTGACGACGTCCACGGCCCGCGAGAGCGAGCTGCGGCCGGCCGCGATGTCCTCCCGTACGAGTCAACTGCTCGTCGTGGACTGCCTGTTCATAGGGATCGCCCAGCGCACGTACGAGACGGCGGCGCCCGCGCTGGCCGCGTCGTACGAGGCGCTCGCCCACCGTCACGCGCCCCGCGGCGGCGGCTCGTCACGCTGAAGCGCCGTCTCCCGCACACTCACCGGAAAGAGCCGCACCGCCATGACCCCCTCCCTGCCCCCGGACGCCCCCCGCGACCTGCGCGCCCAGCTGGAGACCCTGACGACCGAGGCGTTCCGCCCGGAGCTGGCCGGTATCGACCAGCTCTCCACCCTGGAGATCGCCACCCTGATGAACGGCGAGGACGCCACCGTCCCGGCCGCCGTCGCCGCCCGGCTGCCGGAGATCGCCGCCGCGATCGACGCCCTCGCGGAGCGCATGGCCCGGGGCGGCCGGCTCCTCTACGCGGGCGCGGGCACCGCCGGGCGGCTCGGGGTGCTGGACGCCTCCGAGTGCCCGCCCACCTTCAACACCGAGCCGACGCGGGTGGTGGGCCTGATCGCGGGCGGTCCCGGCGCGGTGGTGACGTCCGTGGAGGGCGCCGAGGACTCCAAGGTGCTCGCGGAGGACGACCTGCGGGCGCTCGGCCTCACCCCCGACGACACGGTGGTCGGCGTCTCCGCCTCCGGCCGCACCCCGTACGCCATCGGCGCCGTCGAACACGCCCGTGCGTGCGGGGCGTTGACGATCGGCCTGGCCTGCAACGCGGGCAGCGCGCTGGCCGCCGCCGCGGACCACGGCATCGAGGTCGTCGTCGGCCCCGAACTCCTCACCGGTTCCACGCGCCTGAAGGCGGGCACGGCACAGAAGCTCGTCCTGAACATGCTGTCGACGATCACGATGATCCGGCTCGGCAAGACGTACGGGAACCTGATGGTCGACGTCCGCGCCTCCAACGACAAGCTCCGCGCCCGCTCCCACCGCATCGTCTCCCTGGCCACGGACGCCCCGGACTGGCAGATCGAGGTCGCCCTGACGGCGACGGACGGCGAGGTGAAGCCCGCGATCCTGATGCTGCTGGCCGACGTCAACGCGGCGACGGCCGCGCACCTGCTGCGCGAGAACGGCGGCCATCTGCGGGCCTCGCTCAAGGCGGCGACGGACCCGGCGCACCGCTGAACCTCCGAAGCGGGGATCAGGTCGTCAGGCCGTGCCGGAACGCGTAGACCACCGCCTGGACGCGGTCGCGCAGGTTCAGCTTGGTGAGGATGCGGGAGACGAACGTCTTCACCGTCTCCTGGCTGATGACGAGGGCCGCCGCGATCTCGCTGTTGGACAGTCCGTCCGCGATCAGGCGCAGCACCTCCAGCTCACGCGGGGTGAGCGGAATGTCCTGCGGGGTGCCCTCGGTGGGGCGGATGCGGGCGGCGTAGCGGCCGACGAGCTGCCGGGTGACGTCGGGGTCGAGCAGCGCCGCGCCCATGGCCACCGTGCGGATGCCGTGCAGCAGACGGTCCGGCGGGGCGTCCTTGAGGAGGAAGCCGCTCGCCCCGGCGCGCAGCGCCTCGTACACGTACTCGTCCAGGTTGAACGTGGTGACCACGAGCACCTTGACGGGGTGGGCGACCCCCGCGCCGGCCAGCAGGCGGGTGGCCTCCAGGCCGTCGAGGACCGGCATCCGGATGTCCATGACGACGACGTCCGGCTTGAGCTTCTGGGCGAGTTCGACGCCGGCCTGGCCGTCGCCGCACTCGCCCGCCACCTCCATGTCGGGCTGCGCGTCGATGATCGTGACCAGGCCCATCCGGATCAGCGCCTGGTCGTCGCAGACCACGACCCGGGTCGGGGCGGCCCCGGGCGCCGCCGGGGCGCCCGGGAACCGGGGCGGGGTGCTCACGAGCCGCTCCGCGCCGGTATCCGCGCCCGGACGACGAAGCCGCCGCCCGTGCCGGCACCCGCGCTGAAGTCGCCGCCGAGGACGTCGACCCGCTCGCGCAGACCGGCCAGGCCCCGTCCGCTGCCGCCGACGTTGGCGGACCGCGAACCGGTGCCGTCCGTGCTGACCTCCACCGTGATCTCCCTCTCGCCGTGTCGCACCTGGACCGAAGTCCGGCTGCCGTGAGCGTACTTGAGGGCGTTGGTCAGTGCTTCCTGCACCACCCGGTAGGCCACGAGATCGGCGCTGCCGGTGGACTCCGGCGGGGTGCCCTCCTCGGTGAACTCCACCGGCTGGCCCGCCCGGCGGGTCTGTTCCACGAGGGTGAGGACGCGGCCGACGGCCGGTGTCCTGGGCTCCTTGGGCTCGCCCGAGCCGGTGCCGGTGCCGTGGTCGGGGTTGAGCAGGTCCAGCAGGTGCCGCAGGTCGGTGATGGCCCGGCGGCCGGTGTCGGAGACGGCGCTCAGGGACTGCTCAAGGCGTTCCGGCGCGGCGGTCAGATAGCGGGCGGCCTCCGCCTGCACCACCATCGCGGTCACGTGGTGCGTCACCACGTCGTGCAGTTCCCGGGCGATCCGGGTGCGTTCGGCGGTCCGCGTCTCCACCTCGACCCGCTTGCGGCGCTCGGCCTCCGCGATCCGGTTGGTCCGCAGCCAGCCTCCGGCGCCCCAGGCGAGGCCCAGCGCCACGTAGAACACCACGAACCCCTCGGGGGACTCGCCGGTGCCGCCCGCATCGGTCGAGCCGAGCTGCGAGAGCGTGATCGCCAGCGGCACGTACGCGGCGGTGAGGAGGGCGAGGCAGATCCGGCGGTGCCGTTCGAGGTGCGAGCCGGTGCTCAGCAGGGCGATGGCCATCGCGGTGCCCGCGAAGGTGTGGTAGCCGCGCAGCTGATCGGTGGCGAACCCGCAGCTCACCAGGGCCAGTGTGAGGGCCGGCCAGCGCCTGCGGACCGCGAGCGGAAGGGACTCCAGGACGATCACCACGACGGCCAGTGCGTCGTGGGAGCGGTCCGGTACGCCTCCGAGGACGGTGCCGTTGCTGCTCAGCGCCGGGATGAACGAGCCGGCGAAGAGGAACAGCGCGAGCGGCAGGTCGCGGAGAGTGACGTCCAGGCGATGCCACGACTCGGCGAGGCGGTGTCCCGCCTCGCCGAGTCTGCGCCGCATCGCGTCGGCGGGCTGTCGCGTCATCACCGGGCGAGTGTAGCCAGGGCGTTGACGCGCTCGGTGCGACGCCGGGGGACGATGTTGCCGCGGCGGTGGGCCACCACCAGGAAGCCGATCGTCAGCAGCGCGCCGAACACCACCGAGTAGACGCTGGCCTCGGGGCCGAACTTGCCGCCGGTGAGGAGGTCGTTGCCCGTGAGGGTGGCCTTCAGCAGACCGTGGGTGTCGCCGTTGCCCGAGACCTGGGTGGAGAAGATGCCGGACTCGGCGAAGTTCCAGGCGAAGTGCACGCCCATCGGCAGCCACAGGTTGCGGGTGGCGATGTACGCGGCACCGAGCATGGCGCCGGCCTCGATGGCGATGGCGAGGGCGCCGACGATCGTGGCGTCGTCGTTGAGGAGGTGCATCGCGCCGAAGACCAGGGCGGACAGGACCAGCGAGATGTACGTGCCCAGGCCGCGCTCCACCAGCCGGAACAGCAGGCCGCGGAAGACGAGTTCCTCCGTCGCGGCGGCGCCGGCCATGAAGCCGATCAGCCCGATGGCTCCCGACACCGAGTCGATGCCGTGGACCTTGTAGTCACCGAGGAGCCAGATGTTGCTGATGACGCAGCCGAACATGATCGCGCCGATGACGATGCCCCGGAGCGTGGCGCTCGGCGCGCCCTGCGCCTCCAGCTCGGTGACCCGGCGGTTCTCGGTGCGGCCCACGATCCAGCGGTAGGTGAACGTCATGGCGGCCACGGTGAGGGCGCCGACCAGGAGGCACAGCCAGGGATTGTCCTTCACCGCGCTGACGGCGCCGCCGCTGATCGCGTAGACCACGAACACGACGACTATCTGCAGGACTATCTTCCAGGCCTTCATGACGACTCCCTTGCCGGTTCCGCTTCCGGTTCCTTTTCCGGTCCGCGGCCCGGCGTTCCGCGGTGATCAGAACGCTACGGATTCGCTGTCGGGGAATCGTCACCGTGCGGTGGACACCTGTCTGTAGCTCGCGCGGGGGACAGCGGGGCGGGCGTCGCTCGGCCGAGGCCCCAACGGGCTGCTCAGGGCGTCCGTTGGGGCCGTTATGGGCGGGTATGACGGCTCAGGAGCCGCTGGGACGCTCCCGGTAGGCGTCCACGACCGCCCGTCGCAGCACCGCGGTCTCCTCCATCACCGTCCCCTTCCTGCCCGCCGTGACGTCCGCGGTGAGGTAGGCGCGCTCGCCGAGGTACGCCAGCGTCTTCCGGTCGAAGATCCACTGCGTGGCCGTCGAGGCGCGTTCGTCGACGCGGACGATGGCGACGCCGTGCCGCCCGGCCGGATCGACGGCGTCGTCCAGCCGCGTCACGCCCGGGATGCGGGCGGCGGCCTGGTAGAGCGCGGCGGCGTTCTCGGGCGGCATCACCGTCTCGTGCAGCAGCTCGCCGATCCGGTCGAACACGGTCTGGTCCCGCTCCTGGCCGTCCCTCGCCGGGACCAGCCGGTACAGCTTCTTCAGCAGGGCCGCCGGGTCGGTGGGCAGGGAGGCCAGCCAGGTGTACGTGGGCCGGTCGATGCCGGGGGAGAGGCCGGGGGAGCCGGCGGGCAGCAGCTCGCGCAGCGGTGCGTAGCCGCCGTCCTCGTGGATGAGGCCGACCTGCTTCACGGGGCCGGAGCGCTGCGAGCGCCACATCTCGCGTGTGTGCAGCTTGCCGGGGGTGAAGGAGCCGTCCGCCTGGCCCTCGGCCCCGGCGGTCAGGCTCTTGACGTAGGTGAACTGGTCGTCGCGGACCGGGACGGCGTCGGTGTCGGCGGCGACGGCGGCGATGCGGTCGAGGAGGACGGTGGCGCTGCCGGCGGGGGTGTGCGGGGAGGTGGCGGTGTCGGTACGGGTGGTGGGGGCGTCGTGGGTGACGAGGGTGACCGTCAGCGCGCCGGCCAGCGCGAGGGCGGCGGCGGGGAGCCAGAGGGCGGGGCGGGCGAGGCGTGGGCGGCCGGGCGCGGGGGTCTTCGTGGCGCCTTCGGTGTGCGTGGCCTGCTCGTCGTCGATGAGTCGCATCAACCGTTCCTTGTGGTGGAGGTGACGGTCAGGAGGCAGCTCCCGCTCGGGTGGGGCCGGCAACAGCCGGGCCAGTTCGGCGCGCATTTCCTGCACTTCACGCATCTCGCGGGTCTCGCGCGGATCGCGGGACGCGTGCGCCGTGTCGTCACCGTCGGCCCGCCCGGGCCGGTGGCCTGAGGGGTTCATCGGGATGTGCCCTCCTGGAAGTCCGTGAGTGTCAGGGCCGCGAACGCGTCCCCACGCCGTACCTCTCCGCGGCCGGGGGAGGGTTCCGCCCGCCCTTCCGTTTCCTCGGCCAGCTGTTCGTCGACGAGGCGGCGCAGCCGGGCGCGGGCGCGGGAGAGCCGGGACCGTACGGTGCCGACGGGCACCCCCAGCGCCTGCGCGGCCTCGGCGTAGTCCAGGCCGGACCACACGCACAGGGCCAGCACCTCCCGCTCCGCGCGCCGCAGCCTCCCGTACACCTGGCGCACGGCGGCGAGGGTACGGGCGTCGTCGAGCCGTCCGGCGGTCTCGTCGGCGAAGTCCGGCACGGGTTCCGGGGCCGGGCGGCGGGCGAGGAAGGCGAGCCGGCGGCCGGTGCCGCGGCGGGCGTTGCGGGCCTTGTTGGTGGCCATGCCGAGCAGCCAGGGCAGGACGGTGCCGCCGTCGGGCTCCAGCCGCTCGCGGTGGCGCCAGGCGTCGAGGAAGGTGTCCGCCATCACCTCCTCCGCGAGCGACCAGTCGCCGGTCAGCCGGTGGGCGTGGAGATGGACGGCGCGCGCGTACTCCTCGTAGAGCTCGGCGTAGGCCTCCCGGTCGCCCGCGCGCAGGCGCGCCCGCAAGGGGTCATTCATGTCGTGGTTCACGTAGGTCTCGCATCCGGTGGCACCTCACACCCTGGCCTCTCCGCATCCCGGGCGGGGTTCCCGTGACCTGTGCCACAGCGGGGGGAGGGTGAGGGCGCGGGGGACGCCGGCAGGACTATAGGCTGTAATTGGACTAGACCTGTTGGGGATGGGGTCGGTAGATCTTGGCGTAGGCGGACGTGGGCCCGCTGTCGTCGTCGGCCCTCTCGGGAATCGAGGATTCATGAGCAAGCGTGCAGTCCTGGAGGTGATCGCGCTCGACGCCGAGGACGCGGTCGCCGCCCAGGCCGGAGGCGCGGACCGCCTCGAACTGGTCGCCGACATGGCCGCCGACGGGCTGACCCCGCCGGTCGCGACCTTCGCCGGCATCCGCGCCGCCGTCGATCTCCCGCTGCGCGTGATGCTGCGCCTCGCGGACGGCTTCGCGGCCGGGGACCCGGCGCCGCTCGTGGCCGCCGCGCGGTCGCTGCGGGAGGCGGGCGCGGACGAGTTCGTCCTCGGCTTCCTCGACGGGGCCGGCGGTCCCGACCTGGCCGTCCTCGAACTGCTGGTGAGCGAACTGGCCGACTGCCGCTGGACGTTCCACCGCGCGATCGACCGCGCCGCCGACCGCGCCGGCCTGCGCAAACTCCTCGCCGACCTGCCGGGCCTGGACACCTACCTCAGCGCGGGCTCGGCGTCCGGCGTCGCCGACGGCCTGCCGACCCTGTGCGCCGAGGCCGCGCGGCAGGGCGAACCCGGCTACACCCAACGCCTCATGGCCGGCGGCGGCCTCACCCTCACCCACGTCCCCACCCTGCGCACGGCCGGCATCGACGCCTTCCACATCGGCGGCGCGGCCCGCCCGGAAGGCTGGCGGGGCCCGGTCTCGGCAAACGCGGTACGCCGCTGGCGCACGGCGGTGGACGGGCGGGGGTGAGCCGCACCGGTTCCCGCACCCGCCCGGAACCAGGGGGAACGCGGCGGGCGTCTTCCTTGATCCATCGGGTGAGGGAGGCGGTCAGGGTGGACGACGAGCGCGGGCGGGACGACGGGCCGCATCATCAGGCGCCCTGGTGGTGGGGGGTCGGGCCGGTGGGGGCCGTGCTGCTCGTCGTTGCCGGGGTCGGGGCGTTGGTGTGGTTGTACGTCGGGCCGTCCGGGATCTCGGACAATCCGGGTGCCGGTTACGGGGCCGGCAAGGTCGTCTGCATCGGGCTCGTGCTCGCGGGCGGGGCCGTGCTGGAGCGGTTCCGCAGCCGTGCGGCGGGGCGGGGGCGCGGGGACGGGGAGCGGGAAGGGGAGGGGTGAGTTTCCGCCGTCGTGGTTACGATCGGGGCCATGGTCGACGGCATGGTGGGGGCGTTCGGCGGGCTCTTCCGGGGGCGCAGGCGCGGCGCTGAGCTGGCTCGCGTCGATGCGGAGATCACCGCGTTCGGGGAGGCGCTCGCCCGGCATTCCTTCGTGCCGGGGCCGGAACAGGGGGAGCAGGTGCTCGCCGACTACCAGCTCGCACTGGACGCCTACGAGCGGGCCAAGCGGGACTTCGTCGGGGACCGGAACCTGCGGGACGCCGCCGATGTGCTGCGCGCCCTCGACGCGGGGCGGCATGCGCTGGCCTGCGTGGATGCCGTGCGCGAAGGGCGGCCGCGGCCCGAGCGTCGGCCGTTGTGCTTCTTCGACCCCCGTCACGGGACCTCCACCGAGGAGGTCGACTGGGCGCCGCCCGAGGGGGCCGTCCGGACCATCGCCGTGTGCGCGGCCGATGCCGTACGGCTGTCGGAAGGACTCGCGCCGATCGACACCGGGTCGCGGGAGAGGGGGGTCAGGAGGCGGCGGCCGGGGGCTGGGGCGCCTGAAGTGGGTGTCGGATCCGGTCGGGGGAGCGGGAAGAGCGCGGTTGCGCCGGTCGTCTCCGAGGCGGTCGACGCCTATGCCGCCTGGCCTCCGCGTACCGGGGCGCGGCAACGGTGGGAGAGTCGTGGGGCCACCGGGATCCAACTTCTGCGCGCCGCCCGGCGTGCGCCCGCGCTGCTGGTCGTTCGGCTGGACCGGGCCGAGGGTTCCTGGGTCGAGCTGGACGGGCCGCCCGGTGCGGGCCGCAGGCCGCTGCTCACGCACGGGTCCGTGCTGACGCGGGCCGTCGTGCCGCTGCCGGCCGACGGGCAGGACCGGATCCGGCTGCGCGTGCACACCAAGGGCGGGTGGCGGGCCTGGCTGCACCCCCTGAGGGACGTGCCCGCGCTGGGGGCGGGTGTGCGGTCCAGCGGCGGCTACGTCCTGCGGCACCCGGGCGGGCGGATGCCGTTGCGCGTCACCCAGGACGGGGGCGGGCACTTCTCGCTCCGCGCACTGCGCGCGGACCTCACGCCGGGCGCGACGCTGCTCGAAGGCGAGGGCTCCTTCGACGCGACGGCCACCGCCCCGCGCAAGCCCGGCCTGTTGTACGTCGAGTCGCGCGCCTCCTGGAGCATCGCGCCGGCGTGACGTCCGCCCCCGGCCCGTCACCCCAACTGCTCGGGCAGCTCCGTCGCGTGGGTGATCGTCAGGCCCGAGACCGCGCGGGTCAGGCAGACGTACAGGCGGCGCAGGCCGGTGCGGTCGTCGGGTTCGGCGTCGACGATCGCGCGCGGCTCGTCCAGGACCACGTAGTCGTACTCCAGGCCCTTGGCGAGGGAGGCCGGGACCAGGGTGAGGCGGGTGTCCGGGGTGGTCTCCTCGCCGGGGGTCAGATGCGGGACGCCCGCCGCGTCCAGGGCCTCGGTGAGGGCCGGGATGCGGGTGTCGGCGGCGATCAGGCCCGTCGAACCCTCGTTGGCCAGCGCGTCCCGGCAGGCCGCGAGCACGTCCGCGTCCCCGGCCGCCCGCCGGATCTCGAACGTGCCGGGGTTCTCCCGTACCGACGCCACCGGGGTCAACCCGGGTGCGATGTACGGGAGGAGGCGGGAGGCGTAGGTGATGACGTCGGTGGGGACACGGAAGCCCGCCGTCAACTCCTCGATCAGCGCGTCCTGTTTGCCGAGGTGGGTCAGCGCCTCCTGCCAACTCCTCGTCGCCCAGGGGGTGGTGCCCTGCGCCAGGTCGCCCAGGACGGTCGCCGAACCGGTCGTGCAGCGGCGGCCCACCGCCCGGTACTGCATCGGGGAGAGGTCCTGCGCCTCGTCCAGGACGACATGGCCGAGCGAGTGCGTGCGCTGGACCAGGTCCGTCGCCTCGTCGATCAGCACGGCGTCCGCCGCCGACCACTTCGCCGACCTCACCGACCGCACCGGCCGGCTCCAGAGGATCTCCTTCTGCTCGGCCTCGTCGAGGACGCCGTCGGCGTGCGCGGCGAGGAAGTCGGCGTCGGTGAGCAGACGCAGGACCAGCTTGGCCGGTTCGACCGGCGGCCAGACGGCCTTCACGGCCGCCTTCACCGCCGCGTTGCGGGCGACGGAGTCCTGCACACGGTCGTCCGGGGCCTCCCCGGAGCGTTCCATCTGGACGAGCACGGCGTGCGCGATGCGCTGCGGCAGTGCCTCACGGGCGGCGCCGTAGCGGATGTCCCGGTCCAGCAACTCCTGGACCAGCTCCTCCAGTTCGTACGCCGGTACGCGCCAGCGGCGGGAGCCGCGGACCACGACCACCGGCTCGGTGGGCATCGTCACGTGGGAGTACACGGCCCGGCGCAGCACCTCGGCCATCCGGGCGTCGCCCTTGACGACGGCCGCGGCGGCGCCGTCCGTGCCGCGCACCTCGACGTGCGCGACCAGGTCGTCCACCGTCGCCTGCCGTACCTCCAGCTCGCCGAGCGCCGGCAGCACCTGCTCGATGTACTGCAGGAAGGAGCGGTTCGGGCCGATGACGAGGGTCCCGGTGCGGGCCAGGCGCTCGCGGTGCGCGTAGAGGAGGTAGGCGACGCGGTGCAGGCCGACGGCGGTCTTTCCGGTGCCGGGGCCGCCCTGCACGCACAGGCTGGCGGCCAGCCCCGACCTAACGATCTCGTCCTGCTCCGGCTGGATCGTCGCGACGATGTCGCGCATCGGGCCGACGCGCGGGCGCTCGATCTCCTGCTGGAGCAGCTTGCTGGTGGCGGCCGCCTCCGCCGGGTCGGAGAGGTGCTCGTCCTCGTACGCGGTGAGGTCGCCGCCGGTGTAGCCGAAGCGGCGGCGCAGCGCGATGTCCTGCGGGTCCTGCTTCGAGGCGCGGTAGAACGGCTGCGAGACGGGGGCGCGCCAGTCGATCACCATGGGGTCGCCGTCGGTGTCGTGCACGTGC
Source organism: Streptomyces sp. NBC_00670 (assembly GCF_036226765.1). NCBI lineage: Bacteria > Bacillati > Actinomycetota > Actinomycetes > Kitasatosporales > Streptomycetaceae > Streptomyces > Streptomyces sp. NBC_00670. The sequence continues at coordinate 3,333,792 of NZ_CP109017.1, read as the reverse complement.
CGGCGGCCGATGTAGAACTTCTCCCCTTCCGCGCCCTCGGCCCGCTCGGCGCCGGGGGAGTGCAGGTAGTCGAGACGGCCGAAGAAGAGGGGGGTGTCGCTGAGGTCGGCGAGGGCCTTGATCCGCTCGTCGATCTGGTGGGCGAGGGCGGCGGCGTTCACCCAGTTCGCGGTGACGTCCTTGATGTCCAGCGCCTGGACGTCCTCGCGCATCGCGCGGAGGGCGGCGCGGGAGTGGGTGAGGTGGGCGCGTTCGCGGGTGAGCGGGTCCGGCGGCTCCGCGTCGGGGGTGGCCGGTGGGACGACGGGCGGGGTGGACACGGGCGGTTGCCTCCGGGGCATGACGGTGGGCCGGCCGGGGGGTACCGGGATACGGGGTACCGGGACGGCCGGCTGTCGTGTGTGGGCTCGGCAGTGCGGTCTGCCGTCCGGTTTCCGTCCGGGCGGCGGCGCTCCGGATGAGGGAGGCGGGGGAGAGACGGGATTGTAGGTGACGGGGGTGAGGTGGGGCGAATGGTTATTTCGGTGGGTGGGCCGGGGTAGGGGGTGCCCCCTAGTGCCGGCGTAGGGGATCCGTCCACCCTGAGGTGGAGGGGTGGGGGGTTCGACCGGTGCTGGGGTGGAGGGGTGGGATCCCTCCGGGGGGTGACGCGGGCGGGGGGGTGCGTGCGCGCACCCTGGAGACATGAGTGCAGCGACCTTTTCTCCGGTTTCCGGGCAGCGGGCTTCGCAGGCGATGGTGCACGGGGCGGATCGGTCCCGGCGTCGGGTCAGTGGGGTGGTGCGGGCGGTGGGGGTGTTCGCCGGGGCGGCGTTCGATGTGGTGGTGCGGGGGGAGTACGGGGAGGACGAGGTGGGGGCGGGGGTTCGGCGGCGGCGTTGAGGGGGGCGGCGGGGGCGAGGAAAACGCCCGTCCGCACCCCTCACCGGCTCCTCTGTGAGCGCCAGGCCACGTACAACGCCGACGCCACCGCCGCGCCCCGTACCACCCATGGCCACGTCTCGCCGACCGCGTCGTTCATGTGGCCCTTGGCGATGGCCTCGCCCCAGCGGCCCTCGGACCGTCCCCACAGCCATACCGCTCCCGCCGCGACGACCGTGCCCGGCAGCACCATCACCGCCCACTTCACCTCCGCCGGCGTCAGCCGCCGTGACGCGTAGGCGATGATCCAGCCGAGGCCCAGCGCGATCCAGCTGCCGAGCACCGCACCGACGACGAGCAGCACGGCGGCGAAGAGGAGCAGCGGGTTCTGCCGGCCGGTGAGGCGGGGAAGGCGCGGGCGCCGTGCGGCCTTTTCGGTGGGCGCGGCGACGGGCTCGCCCGGCGCGGCAGGCACGGCGGACGCCTCCGGCGCCTTGGGCGTACCGGACGCCCCCGGTGCCCCCGGCGCCCGCAGCAGCTCCGGGATCTCCACCCCGCCCACGAACCCCGGCACGCTGTCACCGAGGTCGAAGGAGCTGACCTCCTTGCGCCACCAGTCCGGCGGCGCCCCCGGCGTATCGCCCAGCTCGTGCGTCCCCGCGAGATGCGGCGGCGAGGGGGCGTGCGGATCGGCGGGGACGGAGGGCGGCGCGGACGGCGCGTCCGGCGCGGCGCCCCCCGACCGGGGCCGCGGCAGCACCTTCCGCAGCCGCTTCCCGACCGCCGGGCCGGACGGGCCGGGCGGGCCCGCCGGTTCCGTCGGCCCCGCCGACTCCGCCCGCTGCACCGGCACCGACGCCGGCGGCTCGACCGTCACCCCCGGTGAGCCCCCCGCCGCGGCCACCACCGCGTCCGGACTGCCGAGCCGGTCGATGATGCGGCGCACGGCGGCCGGACTGTCGACGGCGGTCCGCCCGCGCCGCCGGTCGATCTCGTCCCGCAACCCGGCCACCAGCCGCATCCGGTCCGCCGACGGCAGCTGCCGCTGCGCCAGATCCGCGACCCGGCTCAGATACTCGTAGACGACCTGGTCACTCTCAATCCCCACGAACCCCTCCGGGGGCAGGCGCCGAAACCTCGCGGCAACGACAGTACCGCGCCCGTCAGCGGCCCTCCTCGGTGAGGAGTTCGTCGGCGTCGACGATGCGGTAGGCGTAGCCCTGTTCGGCCAGGAAGCGCTGGCGGTGGGCGGCGAAGTCCTGGTCGAGGGTGTCGCGGGCGACGACCGAGTAGAAGTGCGCCTGGTGGCCGTCGGCCTTCGGACGCAGCACCCGGCCGAGCCGCTGCGCCTCCTCCTGCCGGGAGCCGAACGTGCCCGAGACCTGCACGGCGACCGTCGCCTCCGGCAGGTCGATGGAGAAGTTGGCCACCTTGGACACCACCAGCACGCTGATCTCGCCGCTGCGGAAGGCGTCGAAGAGCTTCTCGCGCTGGGCGTTGGTCGTCTCGCCCTTGATGACCGGGGCGTTCAGATGCTCGCCGAGCTCGTCGAGCTGGTCGATGTACTGGCCGATGACGAGGATCTGCTGCCCGGCGAACCGGCGCACGATCGCCTCGGTCACTTTCCGCTTCGTGGCGGTCGTGGCGCAGAAGCGGTACTTCTCCTCCGTCTCGGCCGTGGCGTAGGCGAGCCGCTCGGAGTCGGTGAGGTTGACCCGTACCTCGACGCAGTCGGCGGGCGCGATGTAGCCCTGCGCCTCGATCTCCTTCCAGGGCGCGTCGAACCGCTTCGGGCCGATGAGCGAGAACACGTCGGACTCGCGGCCGTCCTCCCGGACCAGCGTCGCGGTCAGGCCGAGCCGACGGCGGGCCTGGAGGTCGGCGGTGAACTTGAAGACCGGGGCGGGCAGCAGGTGGACCTCGTCGTAGAGGATCAGGCCCCAGTCCCGGGAGTCGAACAGTTCGAGGTGCGGGTAGACACCCTTCCGCTTCGTCGTCAACACCTGGTACGTGGCGATGGTGACGGGGCGGATCTCCTTCCTCGTCCCGCTGTACTCGCCGATCTCGTCCTCGGTCAGGGACGTCCGCTTCACCAGCTCGTGCTTCCACTGCCGGGCGGAGACGGTGTTGGTGACGAGGATCAGCGTCGTCGACTTCGCCTGCGCCATCGAACCGGCGCCGACCAGCGTCTTTCCGGCGCCGCAGGGCAGGACGACGACGCCACTGCCGCCGTGCCAGAAGTTCTCCACCGCCTGCTTCTGGTACGGGCGCAGCGCCCAGCCGTCCTCCACCAGCTCGATGGGGTGCGCCTCGCCGTCGACGTATCCGGCGAGGTCCTCGGCCGGCCAGCCCAGCTTGAGCAGCGTCTGCTTGATCTGGCCGCGTTCGGAGGGGTGGACGGCGACGGTGTCCGCGTCGATGCGGGTGCCGACGAGGGGGGCGATCCGCTTCGACTTCAGGACCTCCTCCAGGACCGGGCGGTCGGTGGTGGTCAGGACGAGGCCGTGGGCGGGGTGCTTGCTGAGGGTCAGGCGGCCGTAGCGGTCCATCGTCTCGGCGATGTCGACGAGGAGGGCGTGGGGGACGGGGTAGCGGCTGTACTCGACGAGGGCGTCGACGACCTGTTCGGCGTCGTGGCCGGCCGCGCGGGCGTTCCAGAGGCCGAGGGGGGTGACGCGGTAGGTGTGGATGTGTTCGGGGGCGCGTTCGAGTTCGGCGAAGGGGGCGATGGCGCGGCGGCAGGCGTCCGCCTGGTCGTGGTCGACCTCCAGGAGCAGGGTTTTGTCCGACTGGACGATGAGGGGTCCGTTCACCTGTGTGTCTCCATCTCGCTGCGCGTCGGACTGGCCAATCGTCCAGTGTGCAGCATGGGGGGCGGTTGGGGTGAAGGGTGCGTCGGGTGGGGGTTCGCGTGGGGGAGGGGTCTCGCCCCCGCCGCCCCTACCCTCCCCCAAGCTCTCAACTTCGTTCGAGCAGGGGGGACCCCCATCATCCCTTCAAGGGGCTCCGCCCCTTGGACCCCGTGGGTGCGTTGTCGGGTGCGGGTGGGTGGGGGCTTCTCGCGCAGTTCCCCGCGCCCCTTTGGGGCTCGCGCCCGCCGCGGGGGAGCCGCGCAGACGGCACAGCCCCGCGCCCCTTAATGGGGCGCTACCGTTGGTCGGATGAGCACCGAGGATCGCCCGGCGGGGTCGGGGACTGTGGCCGTATCGCCCCGTTCGCTCGCCGAGGATCTTCGGGGGCGTCCGGATGGGGCGCTTTCGCGTCTCCTCCGTAGCCGGCCCGACCTCGTCACACCCGTTCCCGCCGATCTCACTCAGCTCGCCACGCGGGCCGCCACCCGGGCCAGTGTCGTGCGGGCGCTGGAGCGGCTGGACCGGTTCGCGTCGCAGACGGCGCAGGCCCTGGCCGTCGCGGCCGATCCGGCGTCGTACGACATGCTCCGTGTCCTCATGGCCGGTGACGACGGCGACGCCGACGTCGAGCGGGCGCTTCCCGGCGCCGTCGCCGTCCTGCGCGAGCAGGCGCTTGTCTGGGGGGCGGACGACCGGCTGCGGCTCGTCCGCACCGCTCGTGAACTTCTCGCGCCCTCGCCGCAGCACCCCTCCGCCACCGGGCTCGGTCCGACCGTCGCCGAGGCCGCCGCCGGGATGTCGCCGGGGCGGATGCAGGAGATCGTCGCCGCCGTCGGGCTGCCGACGACCGCCGACACGGTCTCCGCGATCGCCGCGCTCACCGCCCTGTTCACCGATCGCGCCCGCATGTCCGCGCTCCTGGACGACGTCCCCGCGGACTCCCTCGACGTCCTCTCCCGGCTGGTCTGGGGGCCGCCCTACGGCCAGGTCACCGCCGACCCCGCGCCCCGCCTGCGCGCGCTGCTCGACCGCGGCCTGCTGCTGCCCACCGCACCCGGCACCGTCGTACTGCCCCGCGAGGTCGCCCTGCACCTGCGGGGAGGCCGTGCGCACCGGGAGTCGCAGCCGCTGCCGCCCGCGCCGGTCGCGGCCGCCACCCACCGTCCACAGGTGGTGGACGCGACGGCCGCCGGGCAGGCGTACACCGCGCTGACCACCGTCGAGGAGCTGCTGAAGGCGTGGGACGGCGGCGGCCCCGCCGTGCTGCGCGCGGGCGGGCTGAGCGTGCGGGACCTCAAGCGGACCGCCGTCACCCTGGACGTGCCCGAACCGGCCGCCGCGTTCTGGCTCGAACTGGCCTACGCCGCCGGTCTGCTCGCCTCCGACGGCGAGGCCGACGAGCGGTACGCGCCCACGCCCGCGTACGACGACTGGCTGCGGCTGCCCGCCGCCGAGCGCTGGGTCCTGCTCGTCACCAATTGGCTGTCGGCGACGCGGACGGCGGGACTGGTCGGCGGGCGGGACGCGAAGGACCGGGCGCTCGCCGCGCTCGGCCCGGGGCTCGACCGCTCGGTCGCCCCCGAGGTGCGGCAGCGGGTCCTCGCGCTGCTGGCCGGGTTGCCGGTGGGGGCCGCGCCCGATCCGGATTCCGTCCTCGCCCGGCTCGCCTGGGAGCGGCCCGCGCGCGGCGACCGCGCCGGTGCCGACGATCCGCGCGCCCGCCTCGCCCGGTGGACGCTGGCGGAGGCGGAGCAGCTGGGGGTGACGGGGCGGGGCGCGCTGTCGGCGCACGGGCGGGCGCTGCTGCTGCCCGCCGGGTCCGCCGCCGACGCCGGGGACCCCGCGGAGCGATCCGCTGCTGCTGCCGGTACCCCCGCGGAACGGTCCGCCGCCGCTGCCGGTGCCGCCCGGTTGCTCGCCCCGCTCCTGCCCGAGCCGCTCGATCACGTGCTGCTCCAGGCCGACCTGACCGCCGTCGCCCCCGGACCGTTGCAGCGCCCGCTCGCCGACGTGCTCGGCGTCCTCGCCGACGTCGAGTCCAAGGGCGGCGCCACCGTCTACCGCTTCACCCCCGCCTCCGTGCGCCGCGCCCTCGACGCCGGCCGTACCGCCTCCGACCTGCACGCCTTCCTCGCCGAGCACTCCCGTACGCCGGTGCCGCAGCCGCTCGCCTACCTCATCGACGACGTGGCCCGCCGGCACGGGCAGCTACGGGTGGGCGCGGCCTCGGCGTACGTACGGTGCGACGACGACGCGCTGCTCCGCGAGATTCTCGCCGACAAGCGGTCGGCGGGACTGCGGCTGCGCGCGCTCGCCCCGACCGTGCTGGCCTCTGCGGCCGACCCGGCGACCCTCCTGGAGGGGCTGCGCGGCATGGGCTACGCGCCCGCCGCCGAGTCCGCCGAGGGTGACGTGCTGATCACCCGCGCCGACGCCCACCGCACGCCTCCGCGCACCGCGCCCGAGCCGGTGCCGGACGGGCCGCCGGTGCCGGACGCGACGCTGCTCGCGGCGGCCGTGCGCGCGATCCGTGCGGGCGACCGGGCGTCCACGGCCGTGCGCCGACCCGGTCCGGACGGAACCGCGGGTTCCGACGGTTTCGGCGCGTCCGGTGGTTCGGCCGGTTCCGGCGCGTCCGGTGCCCTGCCGCGTACCTCCGCCGCCGAGACCCTCGCCACGATGCAGGCGGCCGTCCTCACCGGCGACTCCCTCTGGATCGGCTACGTCAACGCCGAGGGCACCGCCAGTCAGCGCGTCATCGCCCCGGTCAAGGTGGAGGGCGGCTTCGTCACGGCCTACGACCACACGGCCGACGAGGTCCGTACGTACCCGTTGCACCGGGTGACGGGGGTGGCGGAGCTGGCGGAGGACTGACGGAGGACTGACCAAAATCCTTTGCGAGGATGGGGGGCATGACCTCTTCTGCGCCGATCGTCGGCTTCGACCTGGACATGACGTTGATCGACTCCCGGCCGGGGATCCGTGCCTGCTACCGCGAGCTGTCCGCCCGGACGGGGACGTACATCGACGCCGACCTCGCGGTCACGCGGCTCGGGCCGCCGCTCGGGGAGGAGCTGGCGCACTGGTTCCCGGCGGAGCGGGTGGACGACGTGGCGGAGCTGTACCGGTCGATCTACCCCGAGTACGCCGTCGCGCCGACGCTCGCGCTGGCGGGGGCGCGGGAGGCGATCGCGGCGGTGCGGGGGGTCGGGGGGCGGGCGGTTGTCGTGACCGCCAAGTACGAGCCCAATGCGCGGTTGCATCTGTCACATCTCGGGATCGAGCCGGACGAGGTGGTCGGGGGGTTGTGGGCGGAGCAGAAGGCGGAGGCGTTGGTCGCGCACGGGGCGGGGGTTTACGTGGGCGATCACGTGGGGGACGTGCGGGGGGCGCGGGCGGCGGGGGCGTTGTCCGTGGCGGTGGCGACGGGGCCGTGCGGGGTGGCGGAGTTGCGGAGGGCCGGGGCGGATGTGGTCCTCGCGGATCTGACGGAGTTCCCGGGGTGGCTGGGCGAGTACGTCCGGGTGGCCGCCTGAGGGTTTGGCTCGGGTGGGTGGGGTTCGTTGACGGGTGCGGGCGGGTGGGGACTTCTCGCGCAGTTCCCCGCGCCCCTGAAAACCCGGGCGCCCCCTGCTGTTGAGGGCGCGGGGAACTGCGCGACCAGCCACGACGTGCCCGCAGCCGCCGCACAACCCCCCGTCACACCCCCTGGCGCGAACCCTCGCGTGCCCGGCGGCGGCCCTCCGACACCGAGCGCAGCACCCCCGCCGCGGCGAGCAGGAAGCCGACGCCCATCAGCATGCTCAGGCCGTACATGTACGACGGCAGCACCGACGTACCGAGCAGCAGCGGCGCCACCGTGACCATCGTGGCCACCGCGCCGAGGAAGAAGACGATCGCGCCGGCGCGGATCAGCCGCTCGCCGGCTCCGGCGGAATTCGTTTGGGTTTTGTCGCGCACCCGACCAGGGTAGTTCCAGCCCGAGGGGAACACTCCGGCGACGTCTTGTCACCGGCCCGTGGACCACTAGCCTGGGTACCGGCGGGTCACAGGACCCGCCCCAGTGCTATCGAGGGCACTCATCCGAGCGGTTTCCGACGAGTACGAGGACGAGGACAGGCATGCCTACCGGCAAGGTCAAGTGGTTCAACGGGGAGAAGGGCTTCGGTTTTCTCTCCCGCGACGACGGCGGTGACGTCTTCGTGCACTCCTCGGTCCTCCCCGCCGGAGTCGACGGCCTCAAGCCCGGCCAGCGCGTGGAGTTCGGCGTGGTCGCCGGGCAGCGCGGCGACCAGGCACTCTCCGTCGTCCTGCTGGACCCCGCCCCGTCCGTCGCGGCGGCGCAGCGCAAGAAGCCGGACGAACTGGCCTCGATCGTGCAGGACCTGACGACCCTCCTCGAGAACCTCACCCCGATGCTCGAGAAGGGCCGCTACCCGGACAAGGTGTCGGGGAAGAAGATCGCCGGCCTGCTGCGGGCGGTCGCCGATCAGCTGGATGTCTGAGACGACCGGCTGATGTCTGAGACGACCGGCTGGATGTCTGAAACGCCCCGCCGGACGTCTACGGGAACGTGAGCGCGTTCGCGGGCAGCGGCGGGAGCAGGTTCTCCTTCGCCGCGCGGTCCAGCAGGCCCCGGATCGCCGCGTAGCCGTCCTCGCCGAGGTCGGCGGTGAACTCGTTCACGTACAGCTCGATGTGCTGGTCGGCGACGGCCGGGTCCATCTCCTGGGCGTGATCGAGGACGTACGGGCGGGAGACCTCGGGGTCGTCCCACGCGGCCCGTACGGACGTGCGAACGGACTCGGCCAGGCGGTTCAGGGCCTCGGCGCCCAGCGACCGCTTGGCGATGATCGCGCCCAGCGGGATCGGCAGACCGGTGGTGGCCTCCCAGTGCTCGCCCATGTCGGCCAGCTTGTGCAGCCCGTAGTTCTGGTAGGTGAAGCGGGCCTCGTGGATGACGAGGCCCGCGTCCACCCGGCCGTCGCGCACGGCGGGCATGATCTCGTGAAACGGCATCACGACGATCTCGCCGACGCCTCCGGGCACGGTGTCCGCCGCCCAGAGGCGGAACAGCAGGTAGGCGGTCGACCTCTCGCTCGGCACGGCGACCGTGCGCCCGGTGAGGTCCGCGTCCGCCTCCCTGGTCAGCACCAGCGGGCCGCAGCCCCGGCCCAGCGCGCCGCCGCAGGGCAGCAGCGCGTACTCGTCGAGGACGTACGGCAGCACGGCGTACGACACCTTCAGCACGTCGTACTCGCCGCGCTCGGCCATGCCGTTGGTGAGGTCGATGTCGGCGAACGTCACGTCGAGCGCGGGGGCGCCCGGGACACGGCCGTGGGCGAGGGCGTCGAAGACGAAGGTGTCGTTCGGGCAGGGGGAGTACGCGATCTTCAGGGTGCCCGGGGTGGACACGGGCTCAGTCGCGGTCGGTGCGGTCGTCATGCGGGTTCCAACTCTCCAGGACGGGCGCCAGCTTCCCGAAGGCCCCGGTGAGCGCGGCGAGGGCGTCGCCGATTCGCCAGGCGGCGCGGTCGCGGGGGCCCACGGGGTTGGAGACGGCGCGGATCTCCAGGACGGGCGTACGGTGCGCGGCGGCCGCCTCCGCCACGCCGAACCCCTCCATCGCCTCGGCCAGCGCCCTCGGGTGCCGGGCGCGCAGCACGGCGGCCCGGCGGGCGGTGCCGGTGACGGTGGAGACGGTCAGGACGGTGCCGGTGCGGGCGCCGGTCGCCTCGGCGGCCCGGCGCACGAGGGCGGCGGGCGGGAGGTGGGTGACGGTGCCGAAGCCGAGGTCGGTGACGGGCAGGAACCCCTCCGGGGTCCCGTCGGGTCCGTCGGTCGCGTCCGTCTCGGCGCCGAGGTCGGCGGCGGTGATCTCGTCGGCGACGACGAGGGTGACCGGGGGCGCGTCCGGCAGGAAGCCGCCGCCGATGCCGGCCGAGACGACCAGGTCGTACGGGGTGCCGTGCAGCGCGGCGGCGGTCAGCGCGCCGGCCGTGGAGGCGGCGGCGAGGGCGGGGCCCACGCCGGCGGCCAGCAGGTCGTAGACCGGGCCGTCGGCGAAGGGACCGAGCCGGGCGAGGGAGGCCGCGGGAAGCGGTACCTCCCGCGAGGCGCCGTCGAACGCCTGTGCCACCGCGTCCCGCTCGACGGGGACCGCGGTGGCGACCAGTACGCGCAGCGGCGCGGGGCCGGACGGGGACGTGGTCAGGAGTCCTTCTTGAACGTGAAGTTCCACAGACCGGTGACCTTCTTGTCGTCGCCCTCCTGGATCGACACCTTCGTGGAGTCGCCGCTGGCGCCGTACTGGGCGTTGAAGAACACGCTGCCCGGGATCGTCCGGTAGGTCTTGGTGCTGGACTCGACGAGCGGCTGACCGTTCATCAGGATCGTCCAGCCCTTGTCGGCGATGTCCGGGTCGACGCCGAAGCGGACCGTCGCGTCCGGGTCGACCTTGATCGACTCGATGTCCTTGTCCTTGATGCAGGACTGGAGCTCGGACGTCGACAGGGCCTTGTCGTCGTCGTTGTAGCAGGAAGCCTCCGAGCTGACCGAGTCCTTGCCGACGGTGATCGTCGCCCTCGGGGTGGGCTTGTCGCAGGCGGACAGCAGGAGCAGTCCGGCGGATACGGCGCCGGCGGCGGCGACGGCGCGGCGGCGTCGCACAGCGGATTGCAGCGAGGTCATGGCCGAAGGCTATCTGGCACGCACGGAGTGGTCCCCACGTGGGGTCCACGGCGTGCCGCCGTCCACAGTGGGCGGACCGTCGACAGCAGGCCCGTGGCGACGATCGCCGCGCCCACCGACATGCCCAGCGCGCCGTCGAGCGGCAGCACGATGCCGATCGCGCCGCCCAGCACCCACGCCATCTGGAGCGACGTCTCGGACCGGGCGAACGCCGAGGTCCGCACCTCCTCGGGTACGTCCCGCTGGATCAGCGCGTCCAGGGACAGCTTGCCCAGCGCCTGCGCGCAGCCGGCGAACGCGGCCAGGCAGGCGACGAGGAACGCGCCGAAGAACACCGCCGCCGTGATCGCGACGGCCAGGACCGCGGCCACCACCGTGACGATGATGACCTCTGGTGCCCGGGACTTCAGCCAGGCGCCGACCGCCGTGCCCAGCGCGTTGCCGGTGCCGGCCGCGACGCCGACGATGCCGAGGGAGACGGCCGCGCTCGACCCGGCCAGGGGATGCTCGCGGAGCAGGAACGCGAGGAAGAAGATCAGGAACCCGGACAGACAGCGCAGACAGGCGTTGGCGCCGAGCGCGTGGATGACGGTACTGCCGACCGTGCGCAGGCCGGGACGGCGGCGGGAGGCCTTGGCGGAGGCGGAGGCGGAGGCGGGGGCGGAGGCGGGGGCGGGGGCGGGGCAGTCCTTCTCGCGGTTCTTTCCCGCCAGCAGGGCGATGCGCTCGCCCTTCGCCGAGTCGACCTTGCGCGGCAACGAGAACGACAGGAACGTGCCCCCGACGAAGATCAGGAAGGCGCCGTAGAGCGGATAGCGGGGCCCCAGCATCTGCAGCCCCGCCCCGATCGGCGCGGCCACGCCGGTGGCGAGGAGCCCGCCGAGGGTGACCCGGGAGTTCGCCTTGACCAGCGAGAACGCGGGCGGCAGCAGCCGCGGCACCACCGCGCTGCGGACCACGCCGTACGCCTTCGACGCCACCAGCACGCCGAGCGCCGCCGGATACAGCTCCAGGCTGCCGGTGGCGACCGCGCCGGACAGCAGCAGCGCGAGCAGCGCCCTGGCCAGCATCGCGGCGGCCATCGCGGCGCGGCGGCCGTGCGGGAGACGGTCCAGGAGGGGGCCGATCACGGGGGCGAGGACCGTGAACGGGGCCATCGTGATCGCGAGGTAGAGGGCGACGCGGCCGCGGGCCTCGTCGGTGGGGACGGAGAAGAAGACGGTGGAGGCGAGGGCGACGGTGACCATGACGTCGCCGGCGCCGTTCACGGCGTGCAGCTCGATGAGCTTGGCGAGGCCGGATTCGCCGGCGCCCTGGGCGTGGGTGACGCGGCGGATGCCGCGGTAGGTGCCGGTGACGGGGAGGTGGAGGGCGCGGGCGACCTTGCGGGCGGAGCCGCGCACGCGGTTCGGCCCGCCACGTCTGTCGTTGCCGGTCCGGGGTGGCCCCTCGGTGGGGGTGTCCTGGGGCGGGCGCGCGGCTGCCACCCCGTCAGTGTGCCCGGGATGGGCGGGGGTAGTGCGGTTACCGGCCGTATCGGTCGGAGTGGCGTGCGGCGGGGCGGGGGTGGCCGGAGGGGTTTTCTCGCCCCCGCCGCCCCTGCCCTTCCCGTCCCGGGGCTCCGCCCCGGACCCCCAAAAGATGCGCCCACGCGGCGGAGCCGCACATTGACACAGCCCCGCGCCCCTTCAAGCCTCCGGCTTCCGCCGGAGGCGCCGGTGTGGGCCGAGCGGCCGGAAGAAGGTAGCGTGCGTAGCGCGCCCCGGCGGTTGTTCTCGGCCGCGCGCCTGTTCGTCATCCCGCAGAATGGATGGCTGAAGGTGTGCCCGAGCGCGATCGGGCGCGGACGTCGACGCGGCCCTTCGGTCCGCTCCGTCCGCACCCCCCGCCAAGGCCGGCGCACCCGTGAGACGGCGTAGGAGAGAAGCGATACCTGTGAGCGCAGCGAGCACGCGAAGCCGCACCCCCGACCGTCTGTGCGCCGAGGCCGTCGACCTCGCCCGCACCGCAGCCGAGGAGGCCGCCGCCCCCGGCATCGTCGGCGCGCACACAGGGACCCTCGCCGAGGGCGACCGCGTCGTCACCCACTACTTCGAGTGCCAGGAGCTCGGCTACCGCGGCTGGCGCTGGGCGGTCACCGTCGCCCGCGCCTCCCGCGCGAAGAACGTCACCGTCGACGAGGCCGTCCTGCTGCCCGGGCCCGACGCCGTGCTCGCCCCCGAGTGGGTGCCGTGGAGCGAGCGGCTGCGCCCCGGCGACATGGGCCCGGGCGATCTGCTGCCCACGGACGCGGACGATCTCCGCCTGGAGCCCGGCTACACCGGCGAGGACGAGCCGGCGCCGAACTCCGCGGTCTCCGCGGGCATGGCCGAGCTGGTCGAGGCGGAGGACGCGGAGGTCACCGCCGGTACGCCGGCCCACCTCCCCCTCGTGCCCTCGCGCGGTTCCCTCGCGTCGGTCGCCGAGGAGCTGGGGCTGCGGCGGGCGCGGGTGCTCTCGCGGTACGGGCTGCATGTCGCGGCGGACCGGTGGGAGGAGGCGTACGGGGCGAAGACCCCGATGGCGCAGGCCGCGCCGGCCTCGTGCGTGAGCTGTGGCTTCCTCGCGCCGATCGGGGGGTCGCTCGGACAGGCGTTCGGGGTGTGTGCGAATGAGTTCTCGCCGGCGGACGGGCGGGTGGTGTCGCTGGCGTACGGGTGCGGGGGGCATTCGGAGGCGGCGGTGATGCCGAAGGCGCCGGTGCCGGCGGCGCCGGTGGTCGACGAGACGCGGGTCGATCCGTTCCCGCTGCGGGCGGCGACGGATTCCGGTTCGGTCTCGGCGACCGCGCCGGAGGATGCGGAGCTGGGGCACTCGTAGGTTTTTCTCGCCCCCGCCGCCCCTACCCGTCCCGTCCTTGACCTGGGGGCTCCGCCCCCAGGCCCCCCGGGGTGCGTTGTCGGCCGCGGGCCGGTGGGGCTTCTCGCGCAGTTCCCCGCGCCCCTGACAGGGGCGCGGGGAACTGCGCGACAAGCCACGACGCACCCGGCACCCGCCGACGCACCCGAACCCCCGAGCTCTGAGGCGCCCCACCGGGGGTCGGGCACCCCGCCCCCCGGTCCGGTAGCGTCGGGCCGCACGTCTCGCAGAGGGAGATTGAAGCGTGAGCAACTTCGTGCGGCCGGCGCCCGAGGGCGCGGACCCGTTCGGTACCGCCCGCCTGCGGCGCGGCGTGCTGGACGCGTGGGCCACCAGCCCCGCCCGGTTCCGCGAGGACGCCAACGCCGAGGAGGACCTCGTCCTCGGCGGCTACCGCGACCGCCTCGTCGTCGAGCTCGCGCAGAACGCCGCCGACGCCGCCGCCCGCGCCGGCGTCCCCGGCCGGCTCCGCCTCACCCTGCGCGACGGCGTCCTCGCCGCCGCCAACACCGGCGCCCCGCTGGACGCCGCCGGCGTCGAGTCGCTCGCCACCCTGCGCGCCTCCGCCAAGCGCGACGCCGCGCCCGGCGCCGTCGGCCGGTTCGGCGTCGGGTTCGCCGCCGTGCTCGCCGTCAGCGACGAGCCCGCCGTGCTCGGCCGGCACGGCGGCGTGCGCTGGGCGCTCGCCGAGGCCCGCGACCTCGCCGCCGACACCGCCGCGCACAGCCCCGGCCTCGGCGACGAGATCCGCCGCCGCGACGGCCACGTTCCCCTCCTCCGGCTGCCCTTCGCCGCCGAGGGCCGCGCCCCGGAGCCGTACGACACCGTCGTCGTCCTCCCGCTGCGCGACCCGGCCGCCGAGGGCCTGGCCGAGCGGCTGCTCGACGCCGTCGACGACGCCCTGCTGCTCGCCCTGCCGGGCCTGGAGGAGGTCGTCGTCGAGGTCCGGGAGGCGGAGCCACGGACCCTGCGGCGGTACGCCGACGGGAGCGACACCGTCGTCGAGGACTCGGCGCACGGCACCACCCGCTGGCGTACCGCCGCCGACCACGGGCCGCTCGACGCCGCGCTGCTCGTGGACCGGCCCGTCGAGGAGCGGCTGCGGCCGCACTGGTCGGTCACCTGGGCCGTGCCCGTCGACGCCGACGGCGGCCCGGCCCGGCCCCGTACCAGCCCCGTCGTGCACGCCCCCACCCCCAGCGACGAGCCGCTCGGCGTGCCCGCGCTGCTGATCGCCTCCCTGCCGCTGGACAGCACCCGCCGGCACGCCGCCCCCGGCCCGCTCACCGACTTCCTCGTCGAGCGGGCCGCCGACGCCTACGCCGAACTCCTCGCCGAGTGGCGGCCGGTCACCGACGGCGTCCTCGGCCTCGTCCCCGGCCCGCTCGGCAAGGGCGAGCTGGACGGGGCGCTGCGGCGGGCGATCCTCGAACGGCTGCCCCGCACCGCCTTCCTGCCGCCCGCCAACCCGCCCACCGCGGAGCCGGACACCGGTGACGACGACGGCACGCTGCCCGAGGCGCTGCGGCCCCGGGACGCCGAGGTCGTCGAGGGCGCCGGCGCCGACACCGTACGGGTCCTCGCCGAGGTGCTGACCGGGCTGCTGCCCGCCGGTCTGGAGCGACGCGTGGAGCTGCGCACGCTCGGCGTGGCCCGGGTGCCGCTGACCGAGGCGGTGGACCGGCTCGCCGGCCTGGAGAAGGACCCCGGCTGGTGGTGGCGGCTCTACGACAGCCTGGCCGGCGTCGACCCGGACCGGCTCTCCGGCCTGCCCGTGCCGCTCGCCGACGGGCGTACGACGATCGGGCCCCGGCAGGTGCTGCTGCCCGCCGCGGACGGTCCCCGGGTCGCCCCGGACGCGCTGGCCCGGCTCGGGCTCAAGGTCGCCCACCCCGACGCCGCCCACCCGCTCCTGGAGAAGCTCGGCGCGCTGCCCGCCACCCCGCGCGCCGTGCTCACCACCCCGCAGGTGCGGGCCGCCGTCGCCGCCTCCCTGGACGACGAGGCGCCCGGCTGGGACGAGGACGGGCTCGACCCCGAGGAACTCGCCGACACCGTCCTCGCCCTCGTCCGCGACGCGGGCCTCGAACCCGGCGACGAGCCCTGGCTCGGCGCGCTCGCGCTGCCCGACGAGGACGGCGAGCCCGCGCCCGCCGGTGAACTCGTGCTGCCCGGCAGCCCGTTCGCCGCCGTCATGCGCGAGGACGAACTCGCCCTGGTCGACGCCGAACTGGCCGAGCGGTGGGGCGAGCAGCCGCTCGCCGCGTGCGGGGTGCTCGCCGGGTTCCAGCTCGTGCGCGCCACCGACGTCGTCCTCGATCCGGACGAACTGGAGCCGCGCGAGGGCGACTTCGCCGAGCCCGACGACGCCGGTCTGCTCGACGCCGTCGACGTGTGGTGCGAGGACGTCCTCGACCGGCTGCCCGAGGGGCCCGTGCCGCCGGTCGCCACCGAGATCGTCGCCGTGCGGGACCTCGACCTCGTCGACGACGACCACTGGCCCGAGGCGCTCGCGCTGCTCGCCCGGCCGCCGCTGCGGGACGCGCTCACCCAGCCCGTGCGGGTGTTGCTGCCGGACGGCACGCACGAGGTCGTACGGCCGTACACCGCGTGGTGGCTGCGCGGGCACCCCGTGCTCGACGGGCGCCGTCCCGCCGGGCTGCGGGCCGCCGGGGGCGATCCGCTGCTGCACGGCCTGTACGACGAGGCCGACGCGACCGGGTTCGAGGACGAGCAGGTGCTGCGGGCGCTGGGCGTGCGGACGTCGGTCGCCGCGCTGCTGGACGAGCCGGGCGGCGCGGCCGAGCTCCTCGACCGCCTCGCCGATCCGGACCGCCCGGTCACCGCCGCGCAGTTGCACGGGCTGTACGGGGCGCTGGCCGAGCTGGACCCGGAGCGGGTGACGTTGCCGGACGAGGTGCGGGCGGTGGTGGACGGGGAGGTGACCGTGGTCGACGCGGCGGACGCCGTCGTCGTCGACTCGCCGGATCTGCTGCCGTTCACCGCCGGTGTGCCGCTGCTTCCCGTGCGGCCCTCCCTGGCCGGGGAGTTGGCGGAGCTGTTCCAGGTGCGGCGGCTGAGTGAGTCGGTGACGGGGGAGGTCGGGTCGGAGGGGACGGAGCACGACGTGCCGGGGCCGGTGCGGGTGTTGCTGGGGGCCGGGACCCCGCGCACGTACGTCGAGCACGACGAACTCGTGGTGGACGGGGTCGGGATCGACTGGCGCCGGACGCGGGACGGGGTGGTGCACGCGGCGACGTTGGAGGGGGTGGCGGCGGGGCTGGCCTGGGCGGCCGGTCAGTGGCCGCGGCGCTTCGAGGTGGCAGCGCTCCTGGAGGACCCGTCCCGCACGAACGAACTGGCGCGGGACCGCTGGTTCGACTGACCGCGGGATTTCCTTCGCCCCCGCCGGCGCGGAAGAGCTCGGGTGGGTCGGTTCGTTGGCGGGTGCGGGTGGGTGGGGGCTTCTCGCGCAGTTCCCCGCGCCCCTAAAGGACGGGGGGCGCCCCCTGCTTTTAAGGGGCGCGGGGAACTGCGCGACCGGCCACGACGCACCCGCACCCGCCCACGCACCCGCACACCCGAGCTCTTCCGCGAGGTGAGAGGCCGACGTGAGTTTTGCAACGTGAGGGCAAAGGGTGCCCCCGAAGGGGCAACCAGCCCCACCCCCCACGTATCTGATCAGCGGAGTCAACAGACTCACGTCAACCTCGGGCCTACGTGACCACACCGTCGGCCCCCTTTCTCCACCTGGGGAAACGCATGCGCATACGAGCCACCGTGGCCGCCCTCACCGGCGCCCTGGCCCTCTCCGCCCTCGCCGTCCCGGCCGCGCACGCCGCCGGCACCGCCCCCGTCCCGGACCACTCCGACGCCGCCAAGGTCCTGGACGCCGGGCAGAGCGCCGGCACCAACGCCGCCCGCACCGGCCGCACCGGCACCTCCGGAACCCCGTACGCCCTGAACGCCACGTTCTCGAACGTCGTCGTCAACAAGGGCAAGGCGATCGTCGCCGGCACCTCCAAGAAGGTGAACGTCCCGGTCAGCTTCACGCTCACCCACGGCAGCGACGTCGACGTCACCGCCGACGACTTCTTCGCCGGCGTCGACCTCTACCGCGGCACCAGCTACGCCGACGCCGACTACGAGCTCTCCAGCGACGACCCGGCCGTCTGCACGGTCTCCTCCGCCACGGTCACCAAGTGCACCGAGACGATCGTCATCGCCCCGGCCGACGACCTGCTCAACGAGGACGCCGGTACGTGGAAGGCGGACGCCTTCGCCGTCGCGTTCAACGGGCAGGACCCGACCGGCACCGACCTGGACATGAGCAAGGTCGGCGTCGCGGAGAAGGACGGCTTCGCCGCGCCCCACCTCCAGCGGTACTCCAAGCTCACCGTCAACGCCTCGCCGGAGCCGGTGAAGAAGGGGAAGACCCTCACGGTCACCGGCACCCTCAGCCGCGCCAACTGGGACACCGGCGCCTACGCGGGCTACACCGTGCAGTCCGTCAAGCTCCAGTTCAAGAAGAAGGGCAGCAGCTCCTACAGCACCCTGAAGACCATCAAGTCCGGCAGCAAGGGCGCCCTGAGGACGACGGTCAAGGCCTCCGCCGACGGCACCTTCCGGTACAGCTTCGCCGGCACCTCGACGACCCCCGCCGTCAACTCCTCGGGCGACTTCGTCGACGTGAAGTAAGCGACTGGCGGCCGGCGAGCAGCCGTGCCGCCACGCCCCCGCGCCTTCCCTCCCCGGGATCGCGCGGGGGTCCCGCCCGGTCCACCCGGCGCCAGCCCAGCTCCAGTACCGCCGAGGCGAGCGCCGCGATGCCGACCGCCAGCCACGGCATCTCCAGGCCGACCAGCCGCAGCGCGAAGAACTCCTGCAACCACGGCACCACGAGCACCACCAGGAACGCGGCCCCCATCGCCGCCACCAGCACCACGCGCCACCAGGTGTAGGGGCGGGCGACGATCGCCAGTACCCACAGCGAGATGAGGAACAGCGTGAGCGTCGCCGCGCTGGTCTCCGCCTCCAGCGAGCCGGGCCCGCTGTAGTGGTGGCGGGCGAGCAGATACGTCACGAAGGTGGCGACGGCGGCCACGGTCCCCGCCGGGATCGCGTACCGCATCACCCGCCGGACGAAGTGCGGTCTGGCCCGTTCCGTGTTGGGCGCGAGGGCGAGGAAGAACGCCGGGACGCCGATCGTGAGCGTGGACAGCAGCGTCAGATGCCGGGGCAGGAACGGGTACTCCACCTGCGCGCACACCACCAGCACCGCGAGCAGCACCGAGTAGACCGTCTTGACCAGGAACAGCGTGGCGACGCGGGTGATGTTGCCGATGACCCGGCGGCCCTCGGCGACCACCGACGGCAGGGTGGCGAAGCTGTTGTCGAGCAGCACGATCTGCGCGACCGCCCGGGTGGCCTCCGAGCCCGACCCCATCGAGACGCCGATGTCGGCGTCCTTGAGCGCGAGCACGTCGTTGACGCCGTCGCCGGTCATCGCCACCGTGTGCCCGTCGGACTGGAGCGCGCCGACCATGTCCCGTTTCTGCCGCGGGGTGACCCGCCCGAAGACCGTGGCGCCGTCCAGCGCCTTCGCCATCCCGGCCCGGTCGTCGGGCAGTTCGCGGGCGTCCAGGGCCTCGCCGGTGATGCCGAGCTTTCCGGCCACCGCGCCCACCGAGACCGCGTTGTCGCCGGAGATCACCTTGGCGTGCACGTCCTGCCGGGCGAAGTAGCGCAGGGTGTCGGCGGCGTCCGGGCGCAGCCGCTGCTCCAGGACGACGAGCGCGGCCGGCCGTACGCCCGACGCCACCGCCGGGTCGTCGAGCGGGCGGGCGGTGCGGGCCAGCAGCAGGACCCGCAGCCCCTGTTCGTTGAGCCGGACGGTCTCGGCGAGCGCCGGGTCGTCGGGGTCGAGCAGCACGTCGGGGGCGCCCAGCAGCCACGTGCCGGAGCCGCCGCCCGGCTCCTCGAAGGAGGCGCCGCTGTACTTGCGGGCGGAGGAGAAGGGCAGCGCGTCGGTGCGGCGCCAGTCCTCGCTGCCGGGGTAGGCGTCGATGATCGCCTGGAGGGAGGCGTTGGGGCGCGGATCGGCGGCGCCGAGCGCGCCGAGCACCGTGCGCAGATACGTCTCGTCGGCACCCTGGAGCGGCCGCAGCTCGGTGACGTCCATGCCGCCCTCGGTGAGGGTGCCGGTCTTGTCCAGGCAGACGGTGTCGACGCGGGCCAGCCCCTCGATCGCGGGCAGCTCCTGCACGAGCACCTGCTTGCGGCCCAGCCGGATCACGCCGATCGCGAAGGCGACGGAGGTGAGCAGCACCAGCCCCTCGGGGACCATCGGCACGATCCCGCCGACCGTGCGGGCGACGGAGTCCTTGAACCCGTGGTCCTTGACCACCAGCTGGCTGACGACCAGGCCGAGCGCGGTCGGCACCATCATCCAGGTCACGTACTTGAGGATGGTCGAGATGCCGGTGCGCAGCTCGGAGTGGACCAGCGTGAACCGCGAGGCCTCCTCGGCGAGCTGGGCGGCGTACGCCTCGCGGCCGACCTTCGTCGCCCGGAACGCGCCCCCGCCCGCGACCACGAAGCTGCCCGACATCACCGCGTCGCCGGGCTGCTTGACGACGGGGTCGGCCTCGCCGGTCAGCAGTGACTCGTCGATCTCCAGACCGTCGGCCTCGACGCACACGCCGTCGACGACGATTCTGTCGCCGGGGCCGATCTCCAGGACGTCGTCCAGCACGATCCCCGAGGTGGCGACCTCGGTGGTCCGCCCGTCCCGGCGCACGGCGGGCCGGGCCTCGCCGATCACCGCGAGCGAGTCCAGGGTCTTCTTGGCCCGCCACTCCTGGATGATCCCGATGCCGGTGTTGGCGAGGATGACGTACCCGAACAGGCTGTCCTGCACGGGCGCGACGAACAGCATGATCAGCCAGAGCAGCCCGATGATCGCGTTGAACCGGGTGAAGACATTGGCCCGGACGATCTCGCCGAGCGTGCGGCTGCTACGCACGGGAACGTCGTTGACCTGCCCGCGTTCGACGCGGGCCGCGACCTCCTCGGCCGTCAGCCCGCGCTCGCGCACGGGCAGCGGCACGGGGTGCACGGGGTCGAGTTCGGCGCCCGCGTCGATATCGGTCATGTCTTCGACGGTACGTGCGGGCGGGGGCGTTCACCTCCGCACTACGTGACAAATCCGACCTGGGGAGGAGTGGCGGGCGGGGGGTTGTCGTGCGGTGGTTGTAGTCGGGGGCGACTCGCGCGGTACCGGCGGCTCAGTCGGTGGCGGCGGTGTCGTTCTCCCGGCGGGCGGCCTCCCTCTTGATGGCGGCGTCCCGTCCGCGCACGTACCAGACGCCGATCAGCCCGAGGCCGCCCCCGGCCAGGCACGTCCACACCCACCAGGTGTGCCCGTGGTCGTCGAACCAGCCGTAGAACGGCAGCTGCACCAGGAAGAGGACGAACCAGATGATCGTGCCGCCGGTGATGGTGGCGACCACGGGCCCCTCCAGGGGCTCGGGCGCCTCGTGCTGGGGAGTCCACTTCGCCATGCGCACAGCTTACGAGGCCGGGCAATCGGCTCACGAGCCGCGGGAGCCCGCGCCCATGGGGCCGGGAACCGCACGGAATCTACGCGCGGAGATGGTCTTTTCCCGTTCATATGTTCATACTGAAACTGTTTGCGTCTGGCCACTTCCGCTCGTACGAACCTCCAAGAGGCGCCCACCGGCCACCCCGGAGGGCCACTCTTCGGTGAGGTACGCCGCCCAGGGGGAACCCGGGACGGCGCACGCCGGCCCGACCCGAACGCCCCCTTCCCCGACCCCGCATCCCCTGAGGTCCGCATGTCCACCTCGGCTCCCGCCAAGGTCCCCGCCCCCGGGCAGCCGGGCGGCCGTTCCGCCACCGGCCCCCTCGACCGCTACTTCAGGATCTCCGAGCGCGGCAGCACCCTGCCCCGCGAGATCCGCGGCGGCTTCGCCACCTTCTTCGCGATGGCGTACATCATCGTGCTGAACCCGATCATCCTGAGCGGCGCGAAGGACATGTACGGGCACCAGCTGGACTACGGCCAGCTGGTCACCGCCACCGCCGTCACCGCCGCCTTCACCACGCTGCTCATGGGCGTCATCGGCAACGTCCCGATCGCGCTGGCGGCCGGTCTCGGCGTCAACACGGTCGTCGCCCTCCAGCTCGCCCCGCGCATGTCCTGGCCGGACGCGATGGGCATGGTGGTGCTGGCCGGTTTCGTGGTGATGCTGCTGGTCGCCACGGGGCTGCGGGAACGCGTGATGAACGCCGTGCCGCTGGGGCTGCGCAAGGGCATCTCGATCGGCATCGGCCTGTTCATCATGATCATCGGCCTGGTCGACTCCGGCTTCGTCAGCCGCATCCCGGACGTGGCGGGGACCACCGTCCCGCTCCAGCTCGGCGCGGACGGCCACCTCAACGGCTGGCCGGTGCTGATCTTCGTCCTCGGCACGCTGCTCACCCTCGCGCTGATGGTGCGCAAGGTGCCGGGCGCGATCCTGATCTCGATCGTCACGATGACGGTCCTCGCCCTGATCATCAACGCCGCGGCCAAGATCCCCTCCTGGGGTCTGACCACCCCGAAGTGGCCCGGCAACCCGGTCGCCACCCCCGACTTCGGGCTGCTCGGCAAGGTCAGCCTGTTCGGCGGCTTCGACAAGGTCGGCGTGCTGACCGGCATCCTGTTCGTCTTCACCGTGCTGCTGTCGTGCTTCTTCGACGCGATGGGCACGATCATGGGCATCGGCGACGAGGCCAAGCTGACCGACGCCGAGGGCCAGATGCCCGGCATCAACAAGGTCCTCTTCGTCGACGGCATCGCCGTCGCCGCGGGCGGCGCCAGCTCCTCCTCGGCCACCACCTGCTTCGTGGAGTCCACGGCGGGCGTCGGCGAGGGCGCGCGCACCGGCTTCGCCAACGTCGTCACCGGTCTGCTGTTCGCGGCGGCGCTCTTCCTGACCCCCGTCGCCACGATGGTGCCGTCCCAGGCGGCCACGCCCGCGCTGATCGCGGTGGGCTTCCTGATCCTGTCCCACTCGATCAAGGACATCGACTGGGCGGACTACACGATCGCCATCCCGGCCTTCGTGACGATGCTGATGATGCCGTTCACGTACTCCATCACCAACGGCATCGGAATGGGCTTCCTCACCTTCGTGGTGCTGCGCCTGGCCGCGGGCCGAGCCCGCGAGGTGCCGGTGGCGCTGTACGTCGTCGCGGCGGTGTTCGGCTTCTACTACCTGATGCCGGCGCTGGGCCTGACCTGATCGCCGGGCGGCTCGCCCGCCGGGTCCGGGGCGGCGTCGGCGTCCCCGTAGAACTCCTCCGTCCTCTCGACGGCGGCCTGGAACCGCTCGTCGAAGTCATCACGAATGAGCGTCCGGACGACATAGTCCTGGACGCTCATTCCTCTTTTCGCCGCCCGGTGCCGGAGCCGGTCGAGCAGCTCCCCGTCCATGCGCAGGCTGAGCACGCTGGTCCCCATGGCCACGAGGGTGGCCGGATTCGCGGGGGTGGTGGAAGGTTTTTTGCTCCCATGTCACTCGTACGGGTGATTCGTCTCGTTCTGTTGTTTTGGCGCGGGGAGGGTGTGCGTGCGGGGGTGGCGCGCACCACCGGGGCGGGCGGTGTGCCGACAGTGGCCGGAGTCACCCTGTCGGACGTGCACGACGGTGGTCTTTAGCGAAAGTAATGAGTTACGCTAAAGAGCATGCCTGACCTGACCCATGGCGACGATGCCGCCGCCGTGAACGCCCTGCGCTCCGCCGTGATGCGCCTGTCGCGCCGACTCAAGCACCAACGGGTCGACGAGTCGCTGAGCCCCACCGAGATGTCGGTGCTCGGCACCCTCGCCAACTGCGGTTCGGCCACCCCCGGTGAGCTGGCCCGCAAGGAGCACGTCCAGCCGCCGTCGATGACCCGCATCGTCGCGCTGCTCGAGACCAAGGGCCTGGTGAGCCTGGAGCCGCACCCCGAGGACCGCCGGCAGAAGGTCGTCAGGCAGACCGAGCAGGCCACCGTCATGCTCGAGGAGAGCCGGCGCCGGCGGAACGCGTTCCTGGCCCGCCTCGTCGAGCAGCTCGACGAGGATGAGTGGGCGAGGCTCAGCGCGGCGGCCCCGGTCCTGGAGAAGCTCGCGCACCTCTGACCCCTTCCCGCCGCCGATCGAGTACCAGCCACTCCCCCTTTCCATCGTCGTCGCGCCCGAGGAGGCGAGCCCTTTTGAGTTCGGGACCCGGAGCAGACTCCGCCCCCGCACCAGCCACCCCCGACCCCACCCCGCCCACACCGCGCACCCCCGCCGAGCCCCGCAGGACGTCCATGTTCAGCTCGCTGCGGATCCGCAACTACCGCCTGTTCTTCATCGGCCAGGTCGTCTCCAACACCGGCACCTGGATGCAGCGCATCGCCCAGGACTGGCTGGTACTGAGCCTCACCGGCTCCTCCACCGCCGTCGGCGTCACCTCGGCGCTGCAGTTCCTGCCGATGCTGCTGTTCGGCCTGTACGGCGGTGTCCTCGTCGACCGGCTGCCCAAGCGGCCCACGCTGCTGCTGACCCAGTCCGCGATGGGCCTGGCCGGCCTGGCCCTGGCCGTCCTCACGCTCTCCGGCCACGTCCAGGTGTGGCACGTGTACGTGGCCGCCTTCGCCGTCGGACTCGCCACGGTCCTGGACAACCCGGCCCGGCAGACCTTCGTGCCGGAGATGGTCGGCCCCGGCCAGCTCCAGAACGCCATCAGCCTCAACTCGGCCAACTTCCAGTCCGCCCGGCTGGTCGGCCCGGCCGTCGCCGGTGTGCTGATCACCGGGGTCGGCACCGGCTGGGCGTTCCTGCTCAACGGCGTCTCCTTCCTCGCCCCGATCGCCGGGCTGCTCCTCATGCGCTCCCGCGAGCTGCACGAGATCCGGCGCGCGCCGCGCGGCAAGGGCCAGCTCCGCGAGGGGCTGCGGTATGTCGCCGTACGGCCCGAGCTGGTCTGGTCCATCGTGCTGGTCGGCTTCATCGGCACGTTCGGCTTCAACTTCCCGGTCTGGCTCTCCGCCTACGCCGACGACGTCTTCCACGCGGGCGCCGGCGCGTACAGCCTCTTCAACACGCTGATGGCGGTCGGCTCGCTGATCGGCGCGCTGCTCGCGGCCCGGCGCGGTACGGCCCGGCTGCGGGTGCTGATCGCGGCGGCCCTCGGCTTCGGCGTGCTGGAGGTCGTGGCCGCCGTGGCGCCCGGGCTGTGGCTGTTCGCCCTCCTCATGGTGCCGATCGGCATCTTCGGCATGACGGTGAACGTCACCGCGAACACGTCCGTGCAGATGTCCACGGATCCCGAGATGCGGGGCCGGGTGATGGCCCTGTTCATGATGGTCTTCATGGGCGGTACGCCGCTGGGGGCGCCGCTCGTCGGCTGGGTCACCGACGCGTTCGGCCCGCGCGTCGGCTTCGCGGCCGGCGGTGCCGTCTCGCTGGCGGCGGCGGCCGTGGTGGGCGCGATGCTGCTCCGGGTGGGCAACCAGCGGGTGCGGCTGACCTGGCGGGGCGGGCCGCGGGTGCGGCTCTCCCCGCGGGGCGCGGGGGCCCGGGAAGAGGTGGCGCTGTCGTCATGAGACTGTTCGCCGCGGTGCTGCCGCCGGAGGAGGCGGTCGAGGAGCTGGCCGCGCGGGCGGCGGGGCTGCGGGGACTGCCCGGTGCGGAGGCGCTGCGCTGGACCGAGCGGGCGGGGTGGCACTTCACGCTGGCGTTCTACGGGGAGGTCGGCGAGGAGGCCGTGCCGGAGCTGTCCGGCCGGCTGGCCCGGGCGGCCGGGCGGACCGTGCCGTTCCGGCTCGCCCTGCGGGGGGCCGGGCGCTTCGGTGACCGGGTGCTGTGGGTGGGGGTTTCGGGAGATGTGGGGGTGCTGCGGGTGTTGGCGGGGAGGGCCGAGGCCGCGGGGCGGAAGGCGGGACTGCCGGTGGAAGTGGGCCGGCGGTACCGGCCGCATGTGACGTTGGCGCGGGGTGGGCGGCGGGGAGTGGATCTTCGGCCGTACGTGGCGGCGTTGGAGGGGTTCGAGGGCCGGGACTGGGAGGTGCGGCACGTGCACCTCGTCCGTAGCCGGCTCCCCGCCTCCGGCGTCCCGGGCGAACGCCCGCGGTACGAGTCGCTCACGCGGTGGCCTTTGACGGGGTGAGCGTGGTTTTCCTCGCCCCCGCCGCCCCTACCCTCCCCGTCCCTTCAAGGGGCTCCGCCCCTTGTACCCCGGGAGAGCTCGGGTGGGTGGGGTTTCGATGGGGAGTGCGGGTGGGTGGGGGCTTCTCGCGCAGTTCCCCGCGCCCCTGAAAAGCCTGCGCGACCAGCCACGACGCACCCGCACCCGCCCCGCGACCCCGGTCACCCGAGCTCTTCCGCGCCCCGGGGGTAGGGGCGGCGGGGGCCCGGACCCGCCGCCGCCCCGCGACCCCGGTCACCCGAGTCCGATCGCGCCCCCCGCGGAGCGGCTCCGTGGGGGAGGGCGGGGCCTTGGCCCGCACCCCCGCCCGTTACGCTCGACCCGTGGACCCGAAGACCCGCAACCGCATCATGGCCGTCGTACTCGTCGTCATGTTCATCGTCGTCGCCCTGGCAGCCGCCCTGAACCAGTAGGGCACAGCGCCGCTCGCTACCAGGCGAACGCCTCCGGGGACGGGCCCGGGCCCGGGAAGATTTCGTCCAGGGACGCCAGCAGCTCCTCGCTCAGCTCCAGCTCCACCGCCCGCACCGCGGACTCCAGCTGCTCCCCCGTGCGCGGCCCGACGATCGGCCCCGTCACCCCCGGCCGCGTCAGCAGCCACGCCAGCGCCACCTCGCCCGGCTCCAGGCCGTGCTTGTCGAGCAGGTCCTCGTACGCCTGGATCCGCGCCCGGCCGGCCGGATCGGCGAGGGTGTCGGCGGCCCGGCCGGACGCCCGGCGCCCGCCCTCCGCCTGCTTCTTCAGCACCCCGCCCAGCAGCCCGCCGTGCAGCGGCGACCAGGGGATGACGCCGAGCCCGTAGTCCCGCGCGGCCGGGATGACCTCCATCTCGGCCCGCCGCTCGGCGAGGTTGTACAGGCACTGCTCGCTGACCAGCCCGTACGACCCGCGCCGTGCGGCGGTCTCGTTGGCCTGCGCGATCTTGTAGCCGGCGAAGTTGCTGGAGCCGACGTAGAGGACCTTGCCCTGCTGGACCAGGACGTCCATCGCCTGCCAGATCTCGTCGAACGGGGTGTCCCGGTCGACGTGGTGGAACTGGTAGAGGTCGATGTGGTCGGTCTGCAACCGCTTCAGGGAGGCCTCCACGGCACGGCGGATGTTGACCGCGGAGAGCTTGTCGTGGTTGGGCCAGACGGGGCTGCCGTCGAGCGTCATGTCGCCGTACACCTTGGTGGCGAGGACGACCTTGTCGCGCCGGTCGCCGCCCTTGGCGAACCAGTTGCCGATGATCGTCTCGGTCCGGCCCTTGTTCTCGCCCCAGCCGTAGACGTTGGCGGTGTCGAAGAGGTTGATACCGGCGTCCAGCGCCGCGTCCATGATGGCGTGACTGTCGGCCTCACCGGTCTGCGGACCGAAGTTCATGGTCCCGAGGACCAGCCGTGCGACCTTGAGTCCCGTGCGTCCGAGCTGCGTGTACTCCATACCTCCAGCCAACGTGCTGGAGTGCGCTCGAAGCAAGGGGAGCGCCCCTGGGGGCGCGGAGGGATCAGTCGCGGGGGAAGTTGTCGGTCTTCAGGAGGAGACCGAGGGGGGTGGTGGTCATGTCGACGTCGCCTCCGTAGTCGACACGCAGCTCGCAGGTGTAGTCACCGTTCTTCGGCTCCGTGTAGACGTGGCACCGTCCCTGATAGGGATCGGCGATCAGATACACGCCCACCCCGGCCTGTGCGTACGCGGCCTTCTTGGGGCCGTAGTCGTTCCGGGCCGTCCCCTTGGAGATGACCTCGGCGACGAACTCCACGTCTCCGTACCGCCAGCGGCCCTCGTCGTCCTTCGCCGCGCCCTCGCGCAGCTTGGCCACATCGGGGCAGAAGCCGTTCTCGTGGCCGGGGAAGTCGATGCGGACGTCCGAGAGGACTCGCGCACGCCGCCTTCCGAAGTGATCCTCGAGTGCCCAGAGGATCTCCCGAATGGTTTCCCAGTGGACGTCCCGCTGCGGTGTCATGTGGACATTGCCCCCGACGATCTCGACCCTGAATCCTTCGGGGACGGGCATACGCTCCAGGCGCTCGAACCATTCGTCCAGGCGCGTGGTGTTGTCGCTCTCGGCCATCATGATCCTGTCCTCAATGACGGTCACCGTGGCGCTCCTCCCCGGCCGCTCACGGACGAGGGCGGCCGCGCGGTACAACGATACGCACGGCACCGGGGCAACGAGGGGCGTGCATATGCCCCCCGAACGTGCGAACCGAGCGGACCGCGTCCGCTCACCCCTCGTACTCCCCACCCCACCCCCACCCCTGATGCATCGCCCCCGCGAAGGCCGCCGCCAGTTTGTGCTCGCCGGATGCGTTGGGGTGCGTGCCGTCGTAGGTGTCGAGGTCGATGTCGTAGGACTCGGGAACGGAGGCGAGGAGGAGGGGGGAGGCGGGCTCGTCGAGGTCGGCGACCGCCTTCGCGAGCAGTTCGTTGAAGCGGGTGACCTCCGCCGCGAAGAACGCGTCGTTCGTGGCGCGGACGTTGGGTATCACCGGCAGCAGCACCATCCGCACCCGGGGCCGGGCCTCCCGCGCCCCGGCCACGAACCGCCGCATGTTCTCCGCCGTCTGCTCGGCGTTGGTGTAGAAGCCCAGGTCGATCAGGCCGAGGGAGACGAGCAGCACGTCCGCGCGGCTCTCGCGCACCGCGTCCCCGATCAGCGGGGCCAGGTGCTGCCAGCCCTCGCCCCAGCCGGCCAGATGGGCGCGGGGGAAGTCTGGGTCGGCGTACTCGTAGGACACGGGGGCGTCCAGCGCCTTGTCGTACAGCGTCTCGCGCGGTCCGACCAGCGCGAACGGACGGCCGTAGGTGTCGCGCAGGTGCTGCCACAGCCGGTAGCGCCAGGTGTGTTCGCCCGCGCTGCCGATGGTCATGGAGTCGCCTACGGGCATGAACCTGAGCATCCGCTCATGATGGCGGACGGGGACCGCCGCGCGGAACGGCGGGCGCCCCGGCGGGATGTGAGACCGGCCACCAAGGCCTGCCGGGTGCGACCCGCCCCCGTCCCGCCCGGCCGCCGACGGACCGCCCACCCGCGACCTGCCCCCGTACCGCCCGGCCGCCGGTGGGCCGCCCACCCGCCGCAACCGCCGGAGGAGATGGCAGGCTTGGCCGCATGCGCCGACCGTTCGCCCTCCTCGCCGGGGCCCTGCTCGTGGGTGCCCTCGCCGCGCCCGTCGCCTCCGCGGCACCGTCCTCGGACGGTGACGCGGGCTTCACGATCAAGGACCCGCGCATCACCGAGTCCAGCGGTCTCGCCGCCTCCCACCGGCACAAGGGCGTCTACTGGACGCACAACGACAGCGACGACGGCCCGTACCTCTACGCCGTCGACAGCGCGACCGGCAGGACCCTCGCCCGGATCACCCTCAGCGGCATCGGCACCCCGCGCGACGTCGAGGCCATCTCGATCGGCCCCGACGACCAGATCTACGTCGGCGACATCGGCGACAACCTCGGCGGCAGCTGGCCGTACGTCTGGATCTACAAGCTGCCCGAGCCGAAGAAGCTCGTGGACCAGACCGTGCGGGCCACGCAGTACGTCGTGAAGTACTCCGACGGGGCGCGGGACGCGGAGTCGATGGTGGTGGACCCCAAGTCCGGGCGCGTCTACATCGTCGACAAGAACGAGGACGGCGGCCATCTGTACGAGGGCCCGGAGCGGCTGTCGACCTCCGGCAGCAACGTCTTCAAGCCGGTGGCGACCGTCGACCTGTGGGCCACCGACGCGGCCCTCTCCCCGGACGGCGAGCAGCTCGCCGTACGCGGCTACTTCGGCGGCGTCCTCTACGACTGGGAGGGGGGCGGGAGGATCAAGCGCGCCGGCCGGCTCAACGTGCCGCTCCAGGGCCAGGGCGAGTCGGTCACGTACAGCGCCGACGGGACGAAGCTGATGTACGGCTCGGAGGGCAAGGACAGCCCGGTCAAGGCGGAGGACGCGCCGGGGCAGGGGTCCTCGTCCTCGTCGTCGGGATCGTCCGGCGGCGGGAGCGGGAAGGCGTCGGGGGACGACGACGGGCCGGTGAGCGGCGGGAACCTGAAGGTCGGCGCGGGCGCGGTGCTCGTCCTGGCGGCCGGCTTCCTCGGGCTGCGGAGGCTGCGCCGGCGGCGGTGACGCAGGGGGGACGGGAGGGGCGGGGCGTCACGTGTCTTGACGGCGTGGCGCGTTGCTGGCTTCTATGAGAGACGCAGGGTCGTGGGAGCGCTCCCACCCGTTCCGGGCCCGTGCCTCCCGAGAGGACGCAGCGAGATGTTCCGCAGCTTGCGAAGAGCGCTGTGCACCGCCGCGACGGTGCTCCTGTTACCCCTGGGCCTCGGCGTGACGGCGACGGCCGGCACGGCGCACGCCGCCGAGAGTTCCCCCACCGCCGAAGCCGCCGCGGGCGAGGGCTACTGGCACACCAGCGGGCGCCGGATCCTGGACGCGGCGGGGCAGCCCGTCCGTATCGCCGGCATCAACTGGTTCGGCTTCGAGACCACCAACCTCGTCGTCCACGGTCTGTGGTCACGCGACTACAAGAGCATGATCGACCAGATGAAGTCGCTGGACTACAACACCATCCGCATCCCCTACAGCGACGACATCTTCAAGAGCGGCGCGACGCCGCTGAGCATCGACTTCTCCGAGGGCAAGAACACCGACCTCCAGGGCCTGAACTCCCTCCAGGTGCTGGACAGGATCGTGGCGTACGCCGGACAGGACGGCCTGAAGGTCATCCTCGACCGGCACCGTCCGGACTCGGCGGGCCAGTCGGCGCTCTGGTACACCTCGTCGGTCCCCGAGTCGACGTGGATCGCCAATCTGAAGGCGATGGCCGCGCGGTACGAGGGCCAGGACACCGTCATCGGCATCGACCTGCACAACGAGCCGCACGACCCGGCCTGTTGGGGCTGCGGCGACCAGGCCACGGACTGGCGGCTCGCCGCCGAACGGGCCGGCGACGCGGTGCTGTCCGTCAACCCGGACCTGCTGATCTTCGTCGAGGGCGTGCAGACGGTGAACGGCGTCTCCGGCTGGTGGGGCGGCAACCTGATGGGCGTCGCCCAGTACCCCGTACGGCTCGACGTGGCCAACCGGGTCGTGTACTCGGCCCACGACTACGCCACGAGCGTGGCCCAGCAGAGCTGGTTCAGCGACCCGTCGTTCCCGGACAACATGCCCGGCATCTGGGACAAGTACTGGGGCTACGTCTTCAAGCAGAACATCGCCCCGGTGTGGGTGGGCGAGTTCGGCACGACGCTGCAGTCGACGACGGACCAGAAGTGGCTGGCGGCCCTGGTGGACTACCTGCGCCCGACGTCGACGTACGGCGGCGACAGCTTCCACTGGACGTTCTGGTCGTGGAACCCCAACTCCGGTGACACGGGCGGGATCCTGAAGGACGACTGGACGACCGTCGACACGGTGAAGGACGGCTACCTGGCGAGCGTGAAGGCGCCGGACTTCCCGTCCACGGGCGGGGGCGACGACGGGGGCGGCGGCGACCCCGGTCCCGGCGCGGCCTGCGCCGCGACGTACGCCGTCACCAACGACTGGGGCGGCGGCTTCAACGCCGAGGTGACGGTGAAGAACACCGGCACGACGGCGCTGAAGTCGTGGCAGGTCACGTGGACATGGCCCGGCTCGCAGAAGATCACAAACATGTGGAACGCGTCGTACACGCAGTCCGGCACGACGGTGACGGCGACGAACGCGGCCCACAACGGCACGGTGGCCGCGGGCGCCTCGACGAGCTTCGGCTTCGGCGGAGCACCGGGCGGCGGGGCGGCGCCGAGCGTGAGCTGTTCGGGGTCGTAGGCGGTGGGGGCGCCCGGAGCGTTCGGGCGCCCCGTTCTCCGGACACCGGGGTCTTCGGAACCGGTGGGCCACGAGTGCCCGAACGGGCAACCAGTCTGCCCGAGGGCAGCCCCGCTGCCCCCTCCCCGGGTCCACATACTTCAACTATCAAATTATTACTGGACCACTTCTCAACTGCTCCTCGCCTCGGCCCGCCGGCCGTTGGCTCGCTGACCACAGAAAGGGGCGAGCCGCTGCGGTTCACGTCGCTCACGAGCACGTACGGCACGCTCACCGTCCACTGCACGGCCGTCTCGGCGCAGAGCCCGGGGCCGTTCGTCTTCTGACGCGTCACCCCGTGTGATCGCCGGCTGCGGCGGTTGTGCGGGACGGGGACGGGGACGGGGACGGGGGCGGGGACGGCCCACGGTCCCCGTCCCGTCCGGCCGCCGCACCGTCCGGGCACGGGAGACCCGGGCCCGTGCGGTTGGGGGAGCAGGTCACGAGGGCGAGGGAGAGGTACGAGGGCCGCTCCAGATAGAACCCGTACGACAGGTCCCCTGCCGCATGTCGCATCTCTCCCCTTCGCATCTTTATCGTCTGCGGAAAACGTTGGGCCGGCTCGGTCTGACGCCAGCCCGTTACGGCAGGTGTGCGCGTTCCGTGAATCACCGGAAACGCGGAGGTCACGAAGCCGCTGTCGTTTCGGCCAGCTTCTGGAACTGGCCGAGGTCGTAGTTGGCGAGTGTCGAGTCCAGGTTGGTGAGTGCGCCAAGGTGTTCGACGAAGCCCTTGGGGTCGTATTCGATCTGCAGAGTCACCCGGCATGTCGTGTCGCTCAGACGATGGAAGGTGACCACCCCCGCGTGATCGACTCCCTCGACGGTGTGCCAGGCTATGCGGTCTTCCGGTACTACCTCGGTGAGCTCGGCCACGAAGTACTTGTCAGCTCCCGGCAGTTGAAGCTGCCAGGTGAAGCGGCGATCGTCCAGCCTTTCCACCTGGCGTACGTGGCTCAAGAAGGACGGCCATTGAGTTACATCGCTCCAAAGCGCCCATGCGACTTCGACGGGAGCTTGGATATCGACGGTTTCTACAAGAGATGCAGACATGCGGTACCCCTCATCTCAGCGGATCTCGGTCTCCGCGGTGGCTGCTGCGTGAAACGGATACCCGCGTCAGGAGGAAGCACGTCCCCCAGTGCTGATCGTCGGACAGAGTCCAAACGGAACCGGTCACCGGACTGGGTGTAGCCGGCGAGTTGGGCGACAGGGGGCGGCCGAGGTCGCCGAGGCGTCAACGCTTGAGGACGTAAGGCCGGGCCACGTCCTCGATGTCGTCCGTGTGGCAGGGGGAGCGGCTTGGCGGCGTCCGGGGTGCGCCAGCAGGGCTCGTCGCAGGGGAAGGACAGGTGGCCACCGGCCGCACGGGATCGTCTGGACCAGCGGTGCCGGCGGGCGTCGTACGGGCTCGGGAGCCGCCAGACGTACGGGTCCGGCCGGCGGACCTCGCGGGCCAGGTCGAGGTCGGTCAACGGTGGGGCGTGGCCGAGCAGGCGGGCGGCGGCGTCACGGAGTTGCCGGAACACGGGTCCCCTCCGGTGCGGTCACCGTGAGGCGGGCCCAGACGCACTTCGCGTACGGCTCCGGCCGGCACCCCCAGGTGTCGGCCAGCGCCGCGACGAGGGCGAGGCCACGTCCGCCCTCCTCGTCCGGGGCGGAGTCGCGCGGCTCGGGGAGGCGGTCCCGGTCGGGGTCCCGTACCTCCAGGATCAGTTCGGGTTCGCCCAGGGTGAGGGTGACGGCGATCTGGGCGCTGGAGACGCGGCAGTGGGCCACCGCGTTGGTGACGAGTTCGTTCGCCAACAGGGTGATGGTGTCGGCGAGTTCGTCCGTCACTCCCCAGTCCGCGAGCACCTTCCGCACGCGCTGCCGGGCGACCGGGACGTGCCTTTTGTGCTTGGGGATGCGGAATGTTTCGGTTGCGGGCATGGAGGCGAAGTTAGGGCCGAATTCGGCGTGTCGACAACTCACTCAACTGAATACATGCACTCGTCCACTCGATCGGGTGACAGGCCGTCAGATCGGGCCGTCCGTGTGGCATGGTGGCGCCCGAAGAGGGGAGAACTCATGCCCGCAGGTGGACGACCGACCGTACGCAGCAGACGACTTGGGACGGCGCTCAGGCAGTACCGCCAGGCGGCCGGACTCGACCAGCCGCAGGCCGCGGAGATCATCGCGGCGAGTCAGGCGAGGGTCAGCCGCGTCGAGAGCGGGCACGTCACCGCGCGCGTCATCGAGGTACGGCTGCTGTTGGACGCGTACGGCGTGAAGGACCCGGACGTACGCGCCAAGCTGGAGGAACTGGCCAAGCACTCCAAGAACCGCGGCTGGTGGCTGGAGCACGCGGCCCACCTGCGCCCGGACTACGTCGATCACATCGCCCTGGAGGACGACGCGACGTACATCCGCGAGTGGCAGCCGGTGTTGGTCCCCGGGCTTCTGCAGACCCCGGCCTACGCGGAGGCGGTGATCGCGGCCGGTCCTGATTACGTCGCTCCCGAGGTGGTCGAGCAACTGGTGAGGGTCCGTGAGGGGCGACAGACGAAGATCGACGGAGGTGGCGCCTCGTTCTCCGTCGTCCTGTGGGAGGCGGTCGTCGCACACCCGCTGGTGACGGCCAAGATCCACCGGGAGCAGCTCACCGCGATCCTCGAAAAGGCCAAGAGGAAGAACGTCACCGTGCAGGTGCTGCCCTTCAGCGCAGGTGCCCTGGCCGCCACGACCTCCGCGTTCTCCTCCTTCAGCTTCGATGCCGAGCCCGTGGTCGAAGCCGTGTCCTTGGAGAACCTGCGGGGCACTTCGGTCCTGGAGTCTCCGGAGGACCTGACCGCTTACGCCAACATGTTCGACCAACTACGATCGGAGGCATTGGCGCCGGAGGCGAGCGCGAGTCTCATCCGGGGCGTACTGCGGAGCATGAAGGAAGGTTGATCGTGACCGAGGTTGTGGGCCCCTTCCAGAAGTCGTCGTACTCCGGGCAGCAGGGAAACTGCGTGGAAGTGGCCGGCACAACCACCGGTGGTCGCGCCGTTCGCGACAGCAAGCGCGAGGACGGCCCCCTGCTCGCCGTCTCGCGTGAGAGCTGGCGGGCGTTTCTGGGGCAGTTCTGAGCGGCTTCGGCTCGGTACGCTGCGCGGCATGATCGACTCATCCGCGGAGGCCGATGACGCCGCCGTCGCCATAGCCGCGGCACGCGCCGGGGCCCACGTCGTGCGGCGTATGTACGGGCGGCGGCTCGACCGGATCGACAAGGGTGCCGGGGACTTCGCCACCGCCGCCGACGTGGCGGCGGAGGAGGCGATCCTCGGTGTGCTGCGGGCCGCGCGGCCCGAGGACGCGGTGCTCGGCGAGGAGGGCGGGCGGCGGGGCGCCGCCGGTGCCGTGCGGCAGTGGCTCGTGGACCCGCTGTGCGGCACGCTGAACTACGCCGTCGGCAACATGCTCGTCGCCGTCAACGTCGCCCTGCGCGACGGAGCCGCCGCGGTGGCCGATCCGTTCAGCGGTGAGGTCTTCTTCACCGACGGCACCACCGCCCGGGTGCGGCGCGACGGGGGCGACGAGGCGGCCCTGACACCGACGCCGTCCACCGCCCTCGTGGACGTCAACCTCGACCCGCCCTTTCCCGGCGCGCCGGGTTTCCGGGCCGTGGACCTGCTTGCCCACCCCGACTTCGGCGCCCGTTTCCGGCCGCGCGTCGTCTCCACGACGCTCGCCCTCGCCTGGGTCGCCGCCGGTAAACGCGCCGCGTACGTCACCGACGGCGGCGACCTCACCGGCAGCGTCCACTTCGCCGCCGGCATCGCACTGTGCCGGGCCGCCGGCTGCGTCGTCACCGGTATCGACGGCACCCCGGTCGGCGAGGCCGGCGGCCGCGGGCTCCTGGTCGCCGCCGACGAGGAGACCCATGGGGCGCTGCTGGCGATGGCGGCCGTACCGACCCCCGGATGACACCGGCCCCCTCAGCCGCGTGTCTCGAACTTCAGGTCGCCCCGCATCACGTTGCGGATGTGGTCGCTCGCCAGGAGCGAGTGCGGGATGCCCAGGTCGATCGCGCTCGCCTCGTTCAGGCGGGTGAGCTGGGCGTCGGTGAGGTCGACGTCCAGTGCGCCCAGGTTGTCCTCCAGTTGCGCGGGGGTACGCGCGCCGAGGAGCGGGGCCGTGATGCCCGGGGTGCGCAGGGTCCAGGCCAGGGCGACCTGGGCGGGGCTGTGGCCCAGTTCCGTCGCGACCTCCTGCACGACGTCCGCGATCGCGAGGTTGCGCTCGGTGACCGTGCCGAGCGCGACGTTGAAGCTCTTGCGGGTGCCGTCGGCCGGGTCGATGTTCGCCGGGGTCAGGTCGTCGCGCGTGTACTTGCCGGTGAGCACCCCGCCGGCCAGCGGCGAGTACGGGAGCACGCCGAGCCCCATCTCCCGGGCCATGGGGATGAGTTCGCGCTCCCCGGTGCGCTCGATCAGGCTGTACTCCAGTTGCAGCGCGACCAGCGGTGACCAGCCCCGCAGGTCGGCCATCGTCTGCATGCGCGCGATCTGCCAGGCCGGGGAGTTGGAGATCGCCACGTAGAGGACCTTGCCCTGCCGGACCAGGTCGTCCATGCCGCGCAGGATCTCCTCCACCGGGGTGGTGAAGTCCCAGACGTGCAGGTAGAGGACGTCGAGGTAGTCCGTGCCCAGCCGCCGCAGGCTGCCCTCCACCGAGGAGAACAGGTTCTTGCGGTGGCTGCCCGAGGAGTTCGGGTCGCCGGGCCGGCTCAGCGTGGTGTACTTCGTCGCCAGCACCAGGCTGTCGCGGTTCTGCCGCGTGAACTCGGCCAGCAGACGCTCCGAACTGCCCGCGGAGTAGGTGTCGGCGGTGTCGATGAAGTTGCCGCCGCGCTCGACGTAGAGGTCGAACACCTTGCGCGACTCCGCCCGCTCCGAGCCCCAGCCGCTCTCGGTGCCGAAGGTCGCCGCGCCCAGCGCCAGCGGGGAGACCCGCAGGCCGGAGCGGCCCAGCAGCCGGTAGGTGTCGAGGGTGAGTGACATAGGGGGCTCCTCATGTGCTTGCGATCCGTTGCCGTCCGCAAGCCTGTGACGGCCGTGAGCAGGGGGTAAGGGAAGGACGTTCCTGGGAGGACCGGTCCCACCCTGTAACACCGCCCCACCCCGGAACACCGCCCCCGCCCCGGAACACCGCCCCCGCCCCGGCTGTTGCAGCACACATGACCACGACCACCCTCACCGCCGTGGACACGACACAGGAGCTGGCGGCGTTCCTGCGGACCCGGCGCGAGAGCCTGGACCCCGAGGACTTCGGCCTGCCCGCGCGCCGGCGGTCCCGGCGTACCCCGGGGCTGCGCCGGGAGGAGGTCGCCGAGCTGGCCGGGGTCAGCATCGACTACGTCGTACGGCTGGAGCAGGCCCGCGGC
The DNA here is from genome assembly GCF_036226765.1 of Streptomyces sp. NBC_00670. NCBI lineage: Bacteria > Bacillati > Actinomycetota > Actinomycetes > Kitasatosporales > Streptomycetaceae > Streptomyces > Streptomyces sp. NBC_00670. The sequence goes on along the minus strand of NZ_CP109017.1, from coordinate 3,297,025 downwards.
CTGCGCCCCTCGGCGGACGTCGTGGAGGCACTGGCCGGCGCCCTGCGGCTGTCCCCGCACGAACGCGCCTACCTCTTCGACCTCGCCCAGCAACGCCCCCGCACCACCGACAAGCCCGCCACCACGGCCGCGCCCCAGCTCGCCCGCCTCGTCGAGGACCTCTCGCCGCTGCCGGCCATGCTGCTCAACCACCGCTACGACATCCTGGCCTGGAACGACCACATGGCCAGGCTCCTCCTGGACTTTGGCACCCTGCCGCCCGCGCAGCGCAACTCCATGTGGCTGTGCCTGCTGCATCCGTACATGCGCGAGTTCTACGTCGACCGCGAGCGCGTCGTACGGGAGGGCGTCGCCCATCTGCGCGCCGCGTGGGCCGCGCATCCCGACGACCGGGCGCTGAACGAGCACATCGCGGAGTTCAGCGCGCGCGTCGAGGAGTTCCCGCGCCTGTGGGCCGAGCGGAGCGTGCGGGCGGGCGGCCGCGGCAGCAAGGCGATACGGCATCCCGACGCCGGTGAGATCGACGTCCGCTTCGAGGTGCTCACGCCGCTCCAGGACCCGGACCAGCGGGTGATGATCTGCCGCGGGGCGGACGACGAGAGCCGGGCGGCGCTCGACCGGCTGTGGGCGCGGTAGCCCCCGGCTCAACCGGCCACCGCTCAGCGCGCGTGCGCGTGCGCGTGCGCGGGCGTCGGGCGCACCACCCGGGTCGTCGACGTCACGCCCGGCAGCGGGCGCTCGCCCGTCAGTACCGCCGTGCCCGAGTCGTCGCCCTTGAGGTGCTTGCCGAAGAACGCGGTGGCGTAGGCGGTCAGCGCGTTCTGCTGGGGCGCGGGGGCGAGTTCCTGCGCGGGGCAGGTGCTGTCGTCCTCGCCCAGCGGGGCGGGCGGCGTCCACCGCGTGTTGAAGTAGTTGTGGTTGCCGTGCAGCACCGAGACCGAGTAGGCGGGCTCCCGGGTGCGCCCCACGACGTCGTCCAGGTACTCCTGGCCATGTTCGTGCACGGCGCCGTCGCAGCTGGTGGTCATCACGGCGACGGGTGTGCGGGTGACGAGGGTGTCGCTGTTGTCGCCCTCCGGGTCGTCGAACTTGACGGGGGCCAGGGCGAGCACGGCGCCCACGCGGACCCCGTCGGGCATCTCGTCCCGGTGCTTGTCCGAGGCCTGCCACATCACGCCCTTGCCGCCGCGGGAGTGCCCGACGGTTCCGACGCGCTGCATGTCGACGTGGCCGCGCAGCGCGGGCAGGCGTCCGGCGAGGGCGCCGTCGCCGTCGGCGAGCCGCTTCCACAGGCGCAGGTGTTCGTTGACGAGCCGGGCGCGGTCCCCGTAGTCGAAGGAGGTCATGTTGATGCCGTCCACGCTGATCGAGACGACCACGAAGCCGCGCGCGGCCAGGGCCTCGCCGAGGTAGTCGTAGCCCCGGTAGCCGGGGTGGGGCCGGCCCCGGTCGCAGGGCCAGGCGGTGGCGTCCTCGTCGGTGCACGCGTACCAGGAGCCGTGGGAGACCACGACCAGCGGGAGCCGGCCGTGCACGTGCCTCGGGCGGTGCACGACCGCGCGGACCTCGCTGACCGTGCCGGAGGTGGGGTCGGTGAAGGCCGTGTCGCCGAGGTCATAGGTCTCGGTGACGGTCGCCGACGCCTTTGCCGTACTGACCGGGGCCGGGCCGGTTGTCGCGGTCGCGGCGGCCGCGCCGTCCGTGCCGGTGAGACCGGCGGTCAGGAGCAGCGCGGCGGTCAGTGCCCCGGCGGTCAGCGGTCCGGCGGTGCGGCGTCGGGCGCCGGTGTGCGTGCGTGTCCGTCGTGTCATCCCTGTGTCTCCAGTTCTCCGGTGTTTTCCGGTGTTCTCCGGTGCGGTGGGGCGGACGGATGTGTTCCGCCGCCCCTTGGAGACGACACGGCCCACCGATCGGTTGGAACCGATGCATCGGGCACGGGAGGCAGGGGGTGGGACGAAACGGCGAAGGGCGCCCGGTGGTGCACCGGGCGCCCTTCGCCGTCGTACGGAAGCCGCGTGCGGCCTCGCGTGGGTGGCTACAGCTTCTCGATCACGTAATCGACGCACTTCGTGAGCGCCTCGACGTCCGCCGGGTCGATCGCCGGGAACATCGCGACGCGGAGCTGGTTGCGGCCGAGCTTGCGGTACGGCTCGGTGTCGACGATGCCGTTGGCGCGCAGGGCCTTGGCGACGGCCGCCGCGTCGATGTCGTCGTCGAAGTCGATCGTGCCGATGACCTGCGACCGCTTGGCCGGGTCGGTGACGAACGGGCTGGCGTACTTGGCGTCCTCGGCCCAGGTGTAGAGGCGGGTCGAGGAGTCCTTCGTACGGGCCGTGGCCCAGTCCAGGCCGCCCTGGCCGTTGATCCACTCCAGCTGCTGGTTGAGCAGGAAGAGCGTGGCCAGCGCCGGGGTGTTGTACGTCTGGTTCTTGAGCGAGTTGTCGATCGCCGTGGGGAGCGAGAAGAACTCCGGGACGTGGCGGCCGGAGGCGTGGACGCGCGCGGCGCGCTCCAGCGCGGCCGGGGAGAAGACGCCGATCCAGAGGCCGCCGTCGGAGGCGAAGGACTTCTGCGGGGCGAAGTAGTAGACGTCGGTCTCGGAGACGTCGACCGGGAGGCCGCCGGCGCCGCTCGTCGCGTCCACCAGGACCAGCGCGCCCTCGTCCGCGCCCGCGACCCGCTTGATCGGCATGGCGACACCGGTCGAGGTCTCGTTGTGCGTGAACGCGTACACGTCCACGCCCTCCTCCGCCTTCGGCTCCGGGTGCGTGCCCGGGTCGGAGGCGATCACGGTGGGCTCGGCCAGCCAGGGGGCGAGCTTGGCGGCCTTGGCGAACTTCGAGCTGAACTCGCCGAAGTTGAGGTGCTGCGACTTGTTCTCGATCAGGCCGTGGGTCGCGATGTCCCAGAACGCCGTCGAGCCGCCGTTGCCGAGGATCACCTCGTAGCCGTCGGGGAGCGAGAACAGCTCGCGGACGCCCTCGCGGACCTGGCCGACCAGGTTCTTGACCGGGGCCTGGCGGTGGGAGGTGCCGAGCAGGGAGCTGCCGGTGGCGGCGAGGGCGTCGAGCGCCTCGACCCGCACCTTGGAGGGGCCGGCGCCGAAGCGTCCGTCGGTGGGCTTGATGTCTGCGGGAATCTCGATATCGGCCACGGGGGGAGAGTAGCCCGTCGGGGAAACGGGGGCGAAACGTGTTCCGTCGGGTGAGACGGGCGCCATCGGGGGTTCATACGGGTGTGCGGGGCGGGGCGCCTGGGTGTTCGAAAGCGGGGGCGCGTAGGGGTTCGGGAGGGGCGCTGGGGCGCGCTCACGCGGGCGTTCGTCCGGGAGCACGTCGCACGGTACTGAACCGGTGACTGTCAGTGGTCGGTGGCATGGTGGAGGGCATGACGGATCGCGGGGAGTTCGGGGTCGGTGCGGGGACGGCTGTGCCGTCTCCCGGTGTCGAGCGGGTCGTGCGGGACGCGTTGCGGAAGGCCGTGCGCGGCGAGGTCGCCTTCGGGGCGACCGCACGCGCGCTGCACACCATGGACGCGTCCAACTACCGCCGCCTCCCGCTCGGCGTCGTCGCCCCGCGGGACGCGGACGACGTGGCGGCGGCGCTGGCGGTGTGCCGGGAGCTGGGGGTGCCGGTGGTGCCGCGCGGGGGCGGTACGTCGATCGCGGGGCAGGCCACCGGGACCGGCGTCGTGCTGGACTTCACGCGGCACATGAACCGCCTCCTCGACCTGGATCCGGGCAGCCGTACGGCCGTCGTGCAGCCGGGGCTGGTGCTCGACCGGCTCCAGGAGGCCGCCGCCCCGCACGGGCTGCGCTTCGGCCCGGACCCCTCCACGCACGGCCGCTGCACCCTCGGCGGCATGATCGGCAACAACTCCTGCGGCTCCCACTCGGTCGCCTGGGGCACCACCGCCGACAACGTCAGCGAACTGTCCGTCCTCACCGTGCGTGGCGAACGGCTGCGGGCCGGGCGGGACTGGCGGGGTGCGCCGGACGGCCTGCGGGCGCTGGTGGAGGGCGAGTTGGCGCGGCTGCGCACCGGCGTCCCGGAGCTGCCGCGCCGCATCTCCGGGTACGCGCTCGACGCGCTGCTGCCCGAGCGGGGCGCCGACGTGGCCCGATCGCTGTGTGGCTCGGAGGGCACGCTCGGGGTGCTCACCGAGGCGGTCGTACGGCTCGTCGAGGCGCCGCGCGCACGGGCGCTGGCCGTGCTCGGGTACGCCGACGAGAGCGCGGCGGCCGACGCGGCGGCCGGTCTGCTGCCGTACGGGCCGCTCACGGTGGAGGGCATGGCCGCCGACCTGGTGCCCGACACCGCCGCCCTGCCCCGGGGCGGGGCCTGGCTGTTCGTGGAGGCCGGCGGCGACAGCGCGGGCGAGGCACGCGCGCGTGCGGAGGCGCTCGTGCGCGCCGCCGACGTCACGGAGGCCGTCGTCGTCACCGACCCGGCCGGGCAGCGCGCGCTGTGGCGGATCCGCGAGGACGCCGCCGGTACGGCGACGCGCATGCCCGACGGCACAGAGGCCTGGCCCGGCTGGGAGGACTGCGCGGTGCCGCCCGCACGGCTGGGGGCGTACCTCAAGGACTTCCGGCGCCTGCTCACCGCCCACGGCCTGCGCGGCACGCCGTACGGGCACTTCGGCGACGGCTGCATCCATGTCCGCATCGACTTCGACCTGCTCACGGAGGGCGGGATCGCGCGGTTCCGGCGCTTCTCCGAGGAGCTGGCCGAGCTCGTCGTGGCGCACGGCGGCTCGCTGTCGGGGGAGCACGGCGACGGGCAGGCGCGCGCGGAGCTGCTGCCCGCGATGTACGGGCCCGAGCTGGTGGAGCTGTTCGCCCGTGCCAAGGCCGTCTGGGACCCGGACGACCTGCTCAACCCCGGCATCCTGGTCCGCCCCCACCGGCTCGACGAGAACCTGCGGTTCGCGCCGCTGCCCCGCCGTCCGGTGGACGTCGCCTTCGGCTACCCGGCCGACGGCGGGGACTTCACCGCGGCGGTGCGCCGGTGCGTCGGCGTCGCCAAGTGCCGAACCACGCAGGCGGGTTCGGGGGTCATGTGTCCCTCGTTCCGGGCCACCGGGGAGGAGGAGCACTCCACGCGCGGCCGGGCCCGGCTGCTGCACGAGATGCTGGCGGGCGAGGTCGTCACCGACGGCTGGCGCTCCACGGAGGTCCGGGACGCGCTCGACCTGTGCCTGTCCTGCAAGGGCTGCCGCAGCGACTGCCCGGTCGGCGTCGACATGGCCACGTACAAGGCGGAGTTCCTCCACCACCACTACGCCGGGCGCCGCCGCCCGGCCGCGCACTACGCGCTGGGGTGGCTGCCGCGCTGGCTCGCGCTCGTCGCCCGTACGCGCACGGCGGGGCTGGTCAACGCCGCCGCCGGGATACGCCCGCTGGCTGCCGTCGCCAAGCGGCTCGGGGGGATCGCGGGGGAGCGGGACGTGCCGCGGCTGGCGGGGGAGACGTTCGGCCGGTGGGTACGGAGGCGTGGGCCGGTCAGGGGTGGTGGGGGTGGTGCGGGGGGTGCGGGTGATTCCGGCGGCGCCCCCGGTGCCGGCGGCGCTCCCGGTGCCCCCGGTGCCCCCGGTGCGCTCGTCGTGCTGTGGCCCGACACCTTCACCGAGCACTTCTCGCCGTCGGTCGGCCGGGCGGCCGTACGGGTGCTGGAGGCGGCGGGGCTGACGGTCGTACCGCCGCCGCGGGCGCGGTGGGGGGCGGCGGTCGGCGACGGCGGTTCGCGCACCCCGTGGGCACTGGCCGCCGGGGCGCGGCGGGGCCGGGTCTGCTGCGGGCTGACGTACGTCTCCACCGGCCAGCTCGACCGGGCCCGTACGGTGCTGCGCCGCACGCTCGACCTCATGGAACCGGTACTGACCGGCGGCGCCCCCGTCGTCGTCCTGGAGCCGAGCTGCGCCGCCGCGCTCCGCGCCGACCTGCCGGAACTGCTGTCCGACGATCCGCGCGCGGCCCGGCTGGTCTCCCGCGTCGTCACGTTCGCCGAGGCGCTCGAGCGGTACGCCCCGGACTGGCGGCCGCCGGTGGTCGACCGTCCGGTGGCCGGCCAGACCCACTGCCACCAGCACGCGGTCCTCGGCGACGCGGCCGAGCGCCGGCTGCGCGCGGCGGCCGGACTCACCGGCGAGCTGAGCGGCGGCTGCTGCGGCCTCGCGGGGAACTTCGGCTTCGAACGCGGGCACTACGACGTGTCGGTGGCCTGTGCGGAGGAACAACTCCTGCCGTCCGTACGGGCCGCCGGCCCGGAGACGGTACTGCTCGCGGACGGCTTCTCCTGCCGTACGCAGCTCGGCCACCTCGCGGGCCGGGAGAGCAGACACCTGGCGGAGGTGCTGGCGGAGCACCTGGCGGAACACCGGGAGGACCGAGGGCCTGGACGGACTGCGCCGTCGTGCCCGGAGCGGCCACGCTGAGCAGGCACTCCGTGACAGCCCCATCACCACTACACACACCTGACCCGGTCCACTACCCTGGACCCGTCAGTACATCGCGATGGACGCCTCCCCGCCCGGACCCGTCCGTCGCGCTACTCCCAGCCCCTGGACCGCCCGTGACCACCCCCAGCGCCGCCTCCACGCCCTCACCGGCCCCGCGCACGTCCGCCGACCCGGCCGCCGGGCCGTCGTCCGGAGCCACCGGCGACTCCCCGCGCCGCTGGGGGTCCCTCGGCCCCGTCGGCCTGGTTCTCGCCGGCGGGGTGTCCGTGCAGTTCGGGGCCGCCCTGGCGGTGAACCTGATGCCGCGCGCCGGCGCGCTGGGCGTGGTCACGCTGCGGCTGGCGATGGCGGCGGTGCTGATGGTCGTCGTCTGCCGGCCGAAGCTGCGCGGTCACTCGCGCGCCGACTGGGGCACGGTCGTGGCGTTCGGCGTCGCGATGGGCGCGATGAACGGCCTCTTCTACCAGGCCGTCTCCCGCATCCCGCTCGGCCCCGCCGTCACCCTGGAGGTGCTCGGCCCGCTGGCCCTGTCGGTCCTGGCCTCGCGCCGGGCGGTCAACGTCGTCTGGGCCGCGCTGGCCCTCGCGGGCGTCTTCCTGCTCGGCGGGGGCGGCTTCGACGGCCTCGACCCCGCCGGTGTCGGCTTCGCGCTCGGCGCCGGCGCGATGTGGGCGGCGTACATCGTCTTCAGCGCGCGGACGGGCCGCCGCTTCCCGCAGGCCGACGGGCTGGCCCTCGCACTGGTCGTCGCGGCGGCGCTGATCACGCCGCTGGGCATCGCCGAGTCGGGCTCGAAGCTGCTGGTGCCGACGACGCTGGGGCTGGGCGCGGCGGTGGCGTGCCTGTCCTCCGTCCTGCCGTACACCCTGGAACTGCTCGCGCTGCGCCGGCTGCCCGCGTCGACGTTCGCGATCCTGATGAGCCTGGAACCGGCCCTCGCCGCGCTCGCCGGGTTCCTGATCCTGCACCAGTCCCTGTCGCTGCCGGAGGTGCTGGCGATCGCCCTGGTCATCGCGGCGAGCATGGGCGCGGTACGCACACAGGTGGGCCGCGGCGGCCGGCGCGCCCGGCGCGAGGGCCGGGTGACACCGGAGTCCGGGGTGAACGCCTGAGCGGAAACCGGGCGATCGCCGGCCGCGAGGACGTTACCGTGGAACGGTCCGTGGACGTGTTGCCACCGTGCGTGAGCGAGCGGGCGCGGTTGACCGACGGGGTGAGGGGAGCGGTGATGGATCCGATCTCAGCAGCTGCGCTGGCGGCTCTGGCCGGGGGTGTCGGCGGCGAGGCCGGCCGGCATGCGTGGCAGGCGTTGAGCGCGCTGATCCGCCGCCCGTTCCGGCAGGGTGAGGCCGACGGAGCGCCCGGGGTGAGTTCCGGCGAGGCCGAACTCACGGCGCTGACGCAGGATCCCGGCGAGACGGAGCGGGCTCAGCGGTTGAGTACGGCCCTGGCCGTGCGCGCCGCGCTGGACGCGGAGTTCCGCCTCGCCCTGGAGAGCTGGTGGCGGCGGGCGGAGCCGGTGTCCGCGAGTCAGGGCGCGGTGACGAACCGGATCAGCGGGGGCACGCAGCACGGCCCCGTCGTCCAGGGCCGTGACTTCTCCGGTCTCACCATCACCGCGCACGCGACGCCTTCGGCCACGGGTGACACGCAGGAGGACTGAACCGGCGGCTCTTCCGATGCCGTAGGCTGCGTGAAGCGGAAACCCTTTCCGTTACTGGTCGCGAGGGAGCCGTCGCCGATGAAGCGGGCGCGGACGGAGGTGACGTGATGAGCCGGGGCAGGACCGCACGGGCGGGAGAGCCGGCACGGGCGGAAAACCAGGAGCCCGGCACGACGGCGGAGGAACCCCCCGGCGTCGCACCGGACGCCACCGACCCGGCCCCCCGGCAGCGCCGCCGCCGTGCCGACGCGCGGCGCAACGTCGACGCGCTGGTCGAGGCCGCGCGCACCGTCTTCGCCACCTCCGGGGTCGATGCCCCAGCGAAGGAGATCACCGACCTGGCCGGGGTCGGCGTCGGCACGCTGTACCGGCACTTCCCGCAACGCGCCGACCTGGTCAAGGCGGTCGTGGAGAGCGGCATCGACGCCGTCGCGGACGCGGGTCCCGAGCTGGGCGCCGCGTACCCCCCGGCGGAGGCGCTCGCCCGCTGGACCCACCGGTTCACCGCGCTGCTCGCGACCAAACGGGGCCTCGCCTCGGCACTGCACTCGGGCGACCCGGCCTTCGCCGGTCTGCCCGACTACTTCCTGCAACGCCTGGGCCCCGCCCTCGCCACCCTGCTCGCCGCGGCGGTCGCCGACGGCACGGTCCGCGACGACATCGACGCCGAGGACCTGCTCCACGCCCTTGCCCAGCTCTCCCAACCGGTCCCGGGCCGAAGCCCCGAACAGACCCGGCGCATCGTCGACGTCTTCGTCGACGGGCTGTACCGGGGCAGCGCCGCAGGTCCCGCCCCCGACGGCCGGCCGTCGGCCTGAGTCACCGGCCTGAGTCCCCGGCCTGAGTCACGCCTGAGTCCCCGGCCGGCGCCGGTGCCCGCCATCGCCGTCCCGTCCGTCGCAAATGATGCAAGCACGCTTGCTTGTTTCCGACGCCGCTGCCATGCTCCCTCGCACACCGCCGGGCCCCGACGGCCGCTGGTGTCGTACCGCCGTGCCGTGACCGTGCCATGTCCGTGCCGTGCCGGAAGGGGAGTGCCCCGTGTCCGATCCGACGCCCGTGTTCGACGATCTGCACGACGAGGGTGAGGAGCTCGACCGGCTCGTCGCGGGGCTGCCGGGGGAGCGGTGGGGCGGGGCCACCCCCGCGCCGGGCTGGAGCATCGCCCACCAGATCGCGCACCTCGCCTGGACCGACCGCTCCGCGCTCGTCGCCGTCACCGATCCGGACGGCTTCGGCGCGCTCGTCGAACAGGCGCTCGCCGCGCCCGACGCCTTCGTGGACCGGGGCGCGGAGGAGGGCGCCGCGCGCCCGCCGGACGCGCTGCTCGCCCACTGGCGCGAGGGGCGCGCGGCTCTGCAGAAGGCGCTGCGCGCCGCGCCCCCCGGCACGCGCTTCCCCTGGTACGGACCGCCCATGTCGGCCGCCTCCATGGCGACCGGGCGGCTGATGGAGACCTGGGCCCACGGCCAGGACGTCGCCGACGCGCTCGGCGTCACCCGCACCCCCACCGACCGGCTGCGCCACGTCGTGCGCATCGGCGTACGGGCTCGCGACTACTCCTTCATGGCGCACCGACTCACGCCTCCGGCCGCGGAGTTCCGCGTCGAGGTCGTCGCGCCGGACGGGGCGGTGTGGGCCTACGGTCCCGAGGACGCCGCCCAGCGGGTCACCGGGGCGGCGCTCGACTTCTGCCTCCTGGTCACCCGGCGCGCCCACCGCGCCGACCTCGCCGTACGGGCGGAGGGCGCCGACGCCGACCGGTGGCTGGACATCGCCCAGGCGTTCGCGGGACCGCCGGGCGCCGGGCGTGCGCCCGGGGGCGCGGGGTCCGCGGAAGGGGCCCGTCCATGACGGAGTCCCCCTCCACCGCGCCCGCCCCCCTCCGCATAGGCAACGCCTCCGGCTTCTACGGCGACCGCTTCGACGCCCTGCGCGAGATGCTCACCGGCGGCCCCCTCGACGTCCTCACCGGCGACTATCTCGCCGAGCTGACCATGCTCATCCTCGGCCGCGACCGGCTGAAGGACCCCGCCGCCGGATACGCCCGCACCTTCCTGCGCCAGCTGGAGGAGTGCCTCGGCCTCGCGCACGAACGGGGCGTGAAGATCGTCAGCAATGCCGGGGGCCTCAACCCGGCCGGGCTCGCCGACGCCGTGCGCGCGCTGGCCGGGCGGCTCGGCATCCCCGTCCGCGTCGCGCACGTCGAGGGCGACGACCTGACCGCCGCGCACCCCGGGATCCTGGCCGCGCACGCCTACCTCGGCGGCCACGGCATCGCCGCCTGTCTGCGCGAGGGCGCCGACGTCGTCGTCACCGGGCGGGTCACCGACGCCGCGCTCGTCACCGGGCCCGCCGTCGCGCACTTCGGCTGGGCGCCGGACGCGTACGACGCCCTCGCGGGCGCGGTCGTCGCCGGGCACGTACTGGAGTGCGGCACGCAGGCCACCGGCGGCAACTACGCCTTCTTCACCGAGCATCCGCGCGCCCGGCTGCGCCACCCCGGCTTCCCGCTCGCCGAACTGCACGCCGACGGCAGCGCCGTCATCACCAAGCACGACGGCACCGGCGGCGTCGTCGACCTCGGCACCGTCACCGCGCAGCTCCTCTACGAGACGGCCGGCGCCCGGTATCCCGGCCCGGACGTCACCGCCCGCCTCGACACCGTGCGCCTCACCCAGGAGGGCCCCGACCGGGTCCGGATCAAGGGCGTGCGCGGAGAGGCGCCGCCGCCCACCCTCAAGGTCGGCCTCAACCGCCTCGGCGGCTTCCGCAACGAAGTCGTCTTCGTCCTCACGGGGCTGGCGGTGGAGGCCAAGGCCGCCCTGGTCAGGGAGCAGCTGGAGGACGCCTTCGCCGCCGCCCAGTCCCGGCCCCGGCACGTGCGGTGGGATCTCGTCCGCACCGACCGGCCCGACGCCCGCACCGAGGAGACGGCGAGCGCGCTGCTGCGGCTCGTCGTCCGCGACCGGGACGCCGACGCGGTCGGCAGGGCGTTCAGCGGCGCCGCCGTCGAACTCGCGCTCGCCAGCTACCCCGGCTTCCACGTCCTCGCCCCGCCCGCCAAGGGCACGCCCTACGGCGTCTTCGAGGCCGCCTCCGCCGATCAGGGCGCCGTACCGCACCTCGCCGTCCTGCCCGACGGCCGGCGTATCGCCGTCGGTCCGCCCGCCGACAGCCGCGTACCCGACGCCGTACCCGAACCGCCGCTGCCCGCGCCCCTGCCGCCGGGACCGACCCGGCGGGCGCCGCTCGGTCTCGTCGCCGGAGCCCGCAGCGGCGACAAGGGCGGCGACGCCAACATCGGCGTCTGGGTGCGGACGGAGGCCGCGTGGCGCTGGCTCGCCCACGAACTGACCACCGACCGGCTGCGGCACCTCCTTCCCGAGACCGGAGCCGGGACCGAGACCGGAGCCCGGACGGAGGCCGGTACCGGGGCCTCCGGCCTCACCGTGACCCGCCACGTCCTGCCGAACCTGCGCGCCCTCAACTTCGTCATCGGCGGCATCCTCGGCGAGGGCGTCGCCGCGCAGGCCCGCTTCGACCCCCAGGCCAAGGCACTCGGCGAATGGCTGCGCTCCCGCCACGTGGACATCCCGGAGGCCCTGCTGGACGCCCCCGGCACCCCGCCGGACGCCCCGGGCCTCCCGCCGACGGCCACCCCGGAATCCCTGCCCGCGGCGACCGACCCTCCGGAGGACCCCCGATGACCGTCCTGACCTCCGCCCTCGACACCTCCGCCCCCGCATACGCCGAGAACCGCGCCGCCATGCTGGAGAAGCTCGCCGCGCTCGACGCCGAGCACGCCAAGGCGCTCGCCGGGGGCGGCGAGAAGTACGTCGAACGCCACCGGGGGCGCGGCAAACTGCTCGCCCGCGAGCGCGTCGAACTCCTCCTCGACCCCGACACCCCGTTCCTCGAACTGTCCCCGCTCGCCGCCTGGGGCAGCGACCACGCCGTGGGCGCCTCGCTCGTCACCGGCATCGGCGTCGTCGAGGGCGTCGAGTGCGTGATCACCGCCAACGACCCGACCGTGCGCGGCGGCGCCAGCAACCCCTGGACCCTGCGCAAGGCCCTGCGCGCCAACGAGATCGCCCTCGCCAACCGGCTGCCCTGCATCAACCTCGTCGAGTCCGGCGGCGCGGATCTGCCCTCCCAGAAGGAGATCTTCATCCCCGGCGGCGCCCTCTTCCGCGATCTGACCCGGCTGTCCGCCGCCTGCATCCCCACGATCGCCGTCGTCTTCGGCAACTCCACCGCGGGCGGCGCCTATGTGCCCGGCATGTCCGATCACGTGATCATGGTCAAGGACCGCGCCAAGGTGTTCCTCGGCGGCCCGCCGCTGGTGAAGATGGCCACCGGCGAGGAGAGCGACGACGAATCCCTCGGCGGCGCCGACATGCACGCCCGCGTCTCCGGACTCGCCGACCACTTCGCCGTCGACGAACCCGACGCGCTGCGCCACGCCCGCCGCGTCGTCGCCCGCCTCAACCACCGCAAGGCCCATCCCGATCCCCCGTTCGCAGAGCCACCCGCATACGACACCGGCGAACTTCTCGGCATCGTTCCCGGCGATCTGAAGATCCCCTTCGACCCGCGCGAGGTCGTCGCCCGCCTCGTCGACGGCTCCGACTTCGACGAGTTCAAGCCGCTCTACGGGCCCAGCCTGGTCACCGGCTGGGCCGCCCTGCACGGCCATCCCGTCGGCATCCTCGCCAATGCCCAGGGGGTGCTGTTCAGCGCCGAGTCGCAGAAGGCCGCGCAGTTCATCCAGCTCGCCAACCAGCGCGACATCCCGCTGGTGTTCCTGCACAACACCACCGGTTACATGGTCGGCAGGGAGTACGAACAGGGCGGCATCATCAAGCACGGCGCCATGATGATCAACGCGGTCGCCAACTCCCGCGTCCCGCACCTCTCCGTCCTCATGGGCGCCTCCTACGGCGCCGGCCACTACGGCATGTGCGGCCGCGCCTACGACCCCCGGTTCCTGTTCGCCTGGCCCAGCGCCAAGTCCGCCGTCATGGGCCCGCAGCAGCTCGCCGGCGTCCTCTCCCTCGTCGCCCGCCAGTCCGCCGCCGCCAAGGGCCGCCCCTACGACGACGAGGCCGACGCCGCGCTGCGCGCCATGGTGGAACAGCAGATCGAGTCCGAGTCGCTGCCGATGTTCCTGTCCGGACGCCTGTACGACGACGGCGTCATCGACCCGCGCGACACCCGCACCGTCCTCGGCATCTGCCTGTCCGCGATCCACACCGCCGACTACGAGGGCGCCCGGGGCGGCTTCGGCGTCTTCCGCATGTGAGAGGCGAAAGAAACCAGTGATGATCACCTCGCTGCTCGTCGCCAACCGGGGCGAGATCGCCTGCCGGATTTTCCGCACCTGCCGCGACCTCGGCATCCGCACCGTCGCCGTGCACTCCGACGCCGACGAGAACGCCCTGCACGCGCGCGTGGCCGACGCGGGCGTACGGCTGCCGGGCGCGGCGCCCGCCGACACGTATCTGCGCGGCGACCTGATCGTCGGGGCCGCCCTCGCCGCCGGCGCCGACGCCGTCCACCCCGGCTACGGCTTCCTCTCCGAGAACGCGGGCTTCGCGCGCGCGGTGCGCGACGCGGGGCTGACCTGGATCGGGCCGTCCCCGGAGGCGATCGAGGCGATGGCCTCCAAGACGCGCGCGAAACAACTGATGGGCATCAAGCCGCTCGACGTCGACGAGATCACCGAGGCCGACCTCCCGGTCCTGGTCAAGGCCGCCGCGGGCGGCGGCGGGCGCGGCATGCGCATCGTCCGCGAACTCGGCGCGCTCGGCGCCGAGACGACCGCCGCGCGCGCGGAGGCGCTGAACGCCTTCGGGGACGACGAGGTGTTCGTCGAGCCCTATGTGGAGGGCGGCCGGCATGTGGAGGTGCAGATCCTCGCCGACGCCCACGGCACGGTCTGGCCGCTCGGCACCCGGGACTGCTCGCTGCAACGCCGTCACCAGAAGGTCGTCGAGGAGGCCCCGGCGCCCGGCCTGTCCGACGAACTCACCGACGAGCTGTACGAGCTGGCCGTACGGGCCGCCCGCGCCGTCGACTACACGGGCGCCGGAACCGTCGAGTTCCTCGTCGCCGACGGGCGGGCGCAGTTCCTGGAGATGAACACCCGGCTCCAGGTCGAACACCCCGTCACCGAAGCGGTGTTCGACCTCGATCTGGTCGCCCTCCAGGTGCGGATCGCCGAGGGGCACGCACTGGAGAAGTCCCCGCCGCCCGCGCGCGGCCACGCCGTCGAGGCCCGCCTCTACGCGGAGGACCCCGCCCGGGACTGGACGCCGGGCACGGGCACGCTGCACCGGCTCGCCGTGCCGGAGGGCGTCCGGCTGGACACCGGGTACGCCGACGGCGACGAGGTCGGCGTGCACTACGACGCCATGCTCGCGAAGGTCGTCGCCCACGGGGCGACCCGGGCGGAGGCGGTGCGCAGGCTCGCGGGGGCGCTGGAGCGGGCGGAGGTGCACGGGCCGGTGACCAACCGCGAGCTCCTCGTGCGGTCGCTGCGGCACGAGGAGTTCGCCGAGGGGCGGATGGACACCGGATTCTACGACCGGAATCTGGCCGCGCTGACGGTGCCGGACGTCGATCCGTGCGTGGCGGTGGCGGCCGCGCTGGCCGACGGGGTCGGGCGGTCGCGGTTCGGCGGGGGCGTCGGGGGGTGGCGCAACGTGCCGTCGCAACCGCAGGTGAAGCGGTTCCGGGTGGCGGGGGAGGAGCGCGAGGTGCGGTACCGGTGGGGGAGGGACGGGGTCGTGGTCGAGGGCGGCGGTGGCGTGCGGGTGGTGCGGGTCGGGGCGGAGGAGGTCGTGCTGGAGGTGGCCGGTGTGCGGCGGGCGTTCGCCGTCGCGCGGTACGGCGACGTCGTGTACGTCGGCAACACGCTGGTCGAACCCCTGTCGCGGTTCCCGGACGCCGCCGTCGAACAGGCTCCCGGGTCGTTGGTGGCGCCCATGCCGGGGACGGTGGTGCGGGTGGCGGACGGTGTGCGGGTGGGGGCGCGGGTGGTGGTGGGGCAGCCGTTGCTGTGGTTGGAGGCGATGAAGATGGAGCATCGCGTTTCCGCGCCGGTGGCCGGCACGGTGACGGTGCTGCACACCGTGCCGGGTGAACAGGTGGGGGTGGGTTCCCTGTTGGCGGTGGTGCGGGAGGAGTGAGGGCGCGACCAGCCACACACACCCCGCAGCCTCCGACGGACAACCACACCCCTCCCCCTTAGGAGCCCCATGTCCCCCCTCACGGAAACCGACGACCACAAGGCCCTCCGGGCCGCCGTCCGCGCGCTCGGAACCCGGTACGGCCGCCCGTACTTCACCCGCACCGTCACCGCCGGAGGCACCCCCACCGAACTCTGGAAGGAGGCCGCAGACCTCGGATACCTCGGCGTCAACCTGCCGGAGGCATACGGGGGAGGCGGCGCCGGCATCGTCGAGCTCTCCCTCGTGCTCGAGGAACTCGGCACCGCCGGGTGCCCGTTGCTCATGCTGATCGTCTCCCCGGCGATCTGCGGCACCGTGATCGCCCGCTTCGGGACGGACGAGCAGAAACAGGCGTGGCTGCCCGGGCTCGCCGACGGGAGCCGGATCATGGCCTTCGGGATCACCGAACCCGACGCCGGCTCCAACTCGCACCGCATCACCACCACCGCCCGCCGCGACGGCACCGGACCCGGCGCCGACTGGATCCTCAGCGGCCGCAAGGTCTTCGTCTCCGGCGTCGACATCGCCGACGCCACCCTCATAGTCGGCCGCACCCACGACGCCCGCACCGGCCGCCTCAAGCCCTGCCTGTTCATCGTCCCGCGCGACGCCGACGGCTTCACCCGGCGCCGTATCGACATGGAACTCAGCGCCCCGGAGAAGCAGTTCGAGCTCACGCTCGACGACGTCCGGCTGCCCGCCGACGCACTCGTCGGCGACGAGGACGCGGGCCTGCTGCAACTGTTCGCCGGACTCAACCCCGAGCGCATCATGACCGCCGCCTTCGCGATCGGCATGGGCCGTTACGCCCTCGACCGCGCCGTCGCCTACGCACGCGAACGCACCGTCTGGCAGCAGCCCATCGGCGCCCACCAGGCGATCGCGCACCCGCTCGCCCAGGCCCACATCGAACTCGAACTGGCCCGGCTGATGATGCGCGAGGCCGCACAGCTGTACGACGCGGGGGACGACGCCGGCGCCGGGGAGGCCGCCAACATGGCCAAGTACGCCGCCGCCGAGGCCTGTGTGAAGGCCGTCGACCAGGCCGTGCACACCCTCGGCGGCAATGGCCTGACCAGCGAGTTCGGCCTCGCCTCCCTCGTCAACGCGGCCCGGGTCGCCCGGATCGCGCCGGTCAGCCGCGAAATGATCCTCAACTACGTCTCGCACCAGACCCTGGGCCTGCCCAAGTCCTACTGAGGACCGGCATGAGGAGGAACCGTGTTCCGCAGCCAGTACGCAGACGTGCCCGCCCTCGAACTCCCCATCCACGAGGCGGTCCTGGGCCGGGCCGTCGAGTTCGGTGACGCGCCCGCGCTGATCGACGGCGTGGACGGCACCACCCTCAGCCACGAGCAACTCGGCCGCTTCCACCGGCGGCTGGCCGCCGCGCTCGCCGAGGCCGGGGTGCGCAAGGGCGACGTCCTCGCCCTGCACAGCCCCAACACGATCGCCTTCCCCACCGCGTTCTACGCCGCCACCCGCGCCGGCGCGACCGTCACCACCGTGCATCCGCTCGCCACCGCCGACGAGTTCGCCAAGCAGCTCCGCGACTCGGCCGCCCGCTGGATCGTCACCGTCTCCCCGCTGCTCGACACCGCCCGCACCGCCGCCGAACGCGCGGGCGGCATACGGGAGATCTTCGTGTGTGACAGCGCGCCCGGCCACCGCTCGCTCATCGACATGCTGGCCACCACCGCGCCCGAACCGGTGGTCGACCTCGACCCCGCCGAGGACGTCGCCGTGCTGCCGTACTCCTCCGGCACCACCGGCACCCCCAAGGGCGTGATGCTCACCCACCGCTCGATCGCCACCAACCTCGTGCAGCTCGAACCCCTGGTACCGACCGGCCCCGGCGAACGCCTCCTCGCCGTCCTGCCGTTCTTCCACATCTACGGCCTGACCGCGCTGATGAACGCCCCGCTGCGGCGCGGCGCCACCGTCGTCGTGCTGGCCCGCTTCGCGCTCGACACCTTCCTCGCCGCGATCGAGAAACACCGCATCACCAGCCTGTACGTGGCCCCGCCGATCGTCCTCGCACTCGCCAAGCACCCGGCGGTCGCCCAGTACGACCTGTCGTCCCTGCGGCACGTCATCAGCGCCGCCGCCCCGCTGGACGCCGCCACCGCCGCAGCCTGCTCCCGGCGGCTCGGCCTGCCGCCGGTCGGCCAGGCCTACGGCATGACCGAACTCTCCCCGGGCACCCACGTCGTCCCGCTCGACGCGGCCGACCCGCCGCCCGGCACCGTCGGCAAGCTCATCCCCAGCACCGAGATGCGGATCGTCTCCCTGAACGACCCCGGCAACGACCTCGGCCCCGACGAGCGCGGCGAGATCCTCATCCGCGGCCCCCAGGTGATGAAGGGCTACCTCGACCGCCCCGAGGCCACCGACGCGCTGATCGATGCCGACGGCTGGCTGCACACCGGTGACGTCGGGCACGTCGATGCCGACGGCTGGCTGTTCGTCGTCGACCGCGTCAAGGAGCTGATCAAATACAAGGGGTTCCAGGTCGCCCCCGCCGAACTGGAGGCCCTGCTGCTCACCCACCCGGGCATCGCCGACGCCGCGGTGACCGGCGCCCTCGACGGGAACGGCAACGAGATCCCGCACGCCCACGTCGTCCGGCAGCGGGGCGCGGAGGGGCTCACCGAGACGGAGGTCATGATGCACGTCGCCGAGCGCGTCGCCCCGTACAAGCGCGTCCGCCGCGTCTCCTTCGTCGACCGGGTGCCGCGTGCCGTCTCCGGCAAGATCCTCCGCCGCGAACTCAGGGAGCGCCCGTGACCACGACCGCCCTCGTGGGCCGCTCCCGGGACCGGGGCGTCGCCACCCTCACCCTCGACTCCCCGGCCAACCGCAACGCCCTGTCCGCCGCCCTCGTCGGCGAACTCGCCGCCGCGCTGGAGGAGTGCGGCGCCGACCCCGGCGTACGGGCCGTCGTCCTCACCCACACCGGTACGACGTTCAGCGCGGGCGCCGACCTGCGCGACCCGCCACCGCCCGAGGCGCTCGTCGCGCTGCTGCGGCGGATCGTGGAGCTGCCCAGGCCCGTGGTGGCCCGGGTGACCGGGCACGTCCGGGCCGGTGGCCTCGGGCTGCTCGCCGCCTGCGACATCGCGGCCGCCGCCGGGACCGCCGACTTCGCCTTCACCGAGGTCCGCATCGGCGTCGCGCCCGCCGTCATCTCCCTGCCGCTGCTCCCCCGCGCCGACCCGCGCGCGCTCGCCCTGCACTGCCTCACCGGGGCCCGCTTCGACGCCGCCGAGGCCGTCCGCACCGGGCTGCTGACCCTCGCGGGCGACGACGTCGACGTCGTCCTCGCCCCCGTCCTCGACGGGCTGCGCCGGGCCTCCCCGCAGGGGCTGGCGGAGACCAAACGGCTGCTCACGGCCGGGGTGCGGGAGGCGTTCGACCGGGACGCGACCGCCCTGACGGCACTCACCGCACGGCTGTTCGCCTCCCCGCAGGCCCGGGAGGGCATGACGGCCTTCCTCGAACGACGGGACCCGGTATGGATGGACCTCACATGAGGGAGACCGGCGCGGGCGGAAGGGGCGCGGCATGGAGATGACAGCGGTCGACCGGGCGCCCAAGCAGGACCGCAGCCGGGCCACCCGGCAGCGGCTGCTGGCCGCCGCCGTCGCCTGCCTCGCCGAGCGCGGCTGGGCCGGCTCCACCGTCTCCGCCGTCGCGCTGCGCGCCGGCGTCTCCCGGGGCGCCGCCCAGCACCACTTCCCCACCCGCGAGGACCTGTTCACCGCGGCGGTCGAGTACGTCGCCGAGGAACGCTGCCAGGCCCTGCGGGACCTCTTCCCGCAGGGCGCCGCCGGGGACCGGCGCGCGGTGGTCGCCGCCCTCGTCGACGGCTGCACCGGCCCGCTCTTCCGCGCCGCGCTGCACCTGTGGGTGGCCGCGTCCAACGAGGACCAGCTGCGCGCCCGGGTCACCGAACTGGAGGCCCGGGTGGGCCGCGAGACCCACCGCGTCGCCGTCGAACTCCTCGGCGCCGACGAGTCCCGCCCCGGCACCCGCGAAACCGTCCAGGGCCTCCTCGACATGGCCCGCGGCCTGGGCCTGGCCAACCTGCTCACGGACGACACCGCCCGTCGGGAACGCGTGATCGAACAATGGGCGGGGGTGCTGGACGGGGTGCTGGGGTGAGGGGCGCCGGCGAGAGGGGCGGTCGGCCCTACCGCGTCCCCGCCCCGCCGTCCCGGATGTCCTCGTACCCCGCCACGTCGCGCGGGCTGCGCGGTGCCGGGCCCACGTAGCGGGCCGACGGGCGGACCAGGCGGCCCGTGCGCTTCTGCTCCAGGATGTGCGCCGACCAGCCTGCCGTGCGGGCGCAGGTGAACATCGACGTGAACATGTGCGCGGGGACCTCCGCGAAGTCCAGCATGATCGCGGCCCAGAACTCCACGTTCGTGGCCAGCACCCGGTCCGGGCGGCGGTTGTGCAGCTCCTCCAGGGCCGCCTTCTCCAGCGCCTCGGCGACCTCGAACCGCGGCGCGCCCAGCTCGCGCGCCGTGCGCCGCAGCACCCGGGCGCGCGGGTCCTCCGCGCGGTAGACCCGGTGCCCGAAGCCCATCAGCCGCTCGCCGCGGTCCAGGGCGCGCTTGACGTAGCCGACCGCGTCGCCCGTCCGTTCGATCTCCTCGATCATGCCGAGGACCCGCGACGGCGCCCCGCCGTGCAGCGGCCCCGACATCGCGCCGACCGCGCCGGACAGCGCGGCGGCCACGTCCGCGCCGGTGGAGGCGATCACGCGGGCGGTGAACGTGGAGGCGTTCATGCCGTGCTCGGCGGCCGAACTCCAGTACGCGTCGACGGCGGCCACGTGCTTCGGGTCCGGCTCGCCCCGCCAGCGGATCATGAACCGCTCGGTGATCGAGTGCGCCTTGTCGATCTCCCGCTGCGGCACCATCGCCCGCCCCTGACCGCGCGCGGACTGGGCGACGTAGGACAGCGCCATCACGGCGGCGCGGGCCAGGTCCTCGCGCGCCTGCTCGGCGTCGATGTCGAGCAGCGGCCGGAGCCCCCACACCGGCGCCAGCATGGCCAGCGCGGACTGCACGTCCACCCGGATGTCACCGGAGTGGACGGGGATCGGGAACGGCTCGGCGGGCGGCAGACCGGGGTTGAAGGCGCCGTCGACGAGCAGTCCCCAGACGTTCCCGAAGGACACCTGGCCGACCAGCTCCTCGATGTCGACGCCGCGGTACCGGAGCGCGCCGCCCTCCTTGTCCGGTTCGGCGATCTCCGTCTCGAACGCGACGACTCCCTCGAGCCCGGGTACGAAGTCGGACATCTGGCGGCTCCTCGGTAGGTGCGGACCGGAAGCAGCACGATATCCCCGAGTGCCACCTTTGGGGAGGGCTCGCGGCACTCAGTGCCAGGGAGGTGACGGAACCCACCACTCCCCCGGACGACCGCCGCCATGCGGCAGGATGACCGCGTGAGCGACCACTTCCCGGACGAACCCGTGATCGAACCCCTCGTCGAACGCGCCGCCGCCGAAGCCGCACAGGAGGCCGGGGAACGCGAGCCGTCCGGCCCCGCCGCCCCGGGCGGGGAACCGGCCACCGACCCCGCCGCGATGCGGGCCCACTACCGCGCCGAGGGGTTCGACGAGGCCGACCTCGCCCCGCACCCCATGGACCAGTTCGACCGCTGGTTCAAACAGGCGGCACGGGCGGCCGTGCGGGGCATGCTCTACGAACCCAACGCCATGGTCGTCTCCACCGCCGACGCCGACGGCCGCCCCAGCTCCCGCACGGTCCTGATGAAGGGCTACGACGCCCACGGCTTCGTCTTCTACACCAACTACGACTCCCGCAAGGGCCGGGAACTGGCCGCCAACCCGTACGTCTCGCTGCTCTTCCCCTGGCACCCGATGGCCCGCCAGGTGATCGTCACCGGCACCGCCCGCCGCACCGGCCGCGACGAGACCGCCGCCTACTTCCGCACCCGCCCGCACGGCTCCCGCCTCGGCGCCTGGGCGAGCGCCCAGTCCACGGTGATCCCCTCGCGCACGGTCCTGGACACGACGTACGAGGAGCTCGGCGCCCGCTATCCGGAGGGCGAGCGGGTCCCGGTCCCGCCGCACTGGGGCGGCTTCCGCATCGCCCCGGAGACGGTCGAGTTCTGGCAGGGCCGCGCCAACCGCCTCCACGACCGCCTCAGGTACACCGCCGCGGCGGACGGCACCTGGCACGTGGACCGGCTGAGCCCCTGAGAGACGGCCCCGGACACGCGGACGACCCGTGGGCTCAGGTCCTCGTCTGACGACGAGGAGCCGGCCGGACGTACCGGCGAGCCCACGGGCCGGGTGACTGCGTTGGATTGGCCGGTTGCGTGCTTCGAACACACGCCGGTCCGGCGCCGAACCGAGTACGACGGCGGGCTACTGGCCCGCAGCCACCTCCGTTGTCCGGTCTGCATACATGCTCCGAACCACCTCCTTTCACACGGTGGAACCAGCCTAAGAAGTGCGGAGCATGTGTTCAATCGATTTTTTCGGGACCCGCCGGGGAAGGTTCGCGCCGGGAGCCGTATCCGTATCCGTCCCCGCGTTGCAGCAGCCTCAGAGGGTGATGCGACACGTTGGCATGCGGGGGAGCGTCACCGCTCCCGTTCTCTGCCGCGTCCGTCGGTCCCCCCTCGCCCATGCATGCGGTGCGAGGTGCCTGCCTCGCCGACCTACCCGTCAGTGCCGGTAGAAGATGCGGTCGGCGTACGTGTCGAAGACGTGGTCGTTCCATTCGAGGCCGCCGTCGATGTTGCCCGAGCGGAGCATGGGCGGGGTGAGGCCGCGGGCGGCCAGGGTGGTGGCGGCCGTGGCGATCATGGCCTGCATCAGGGCGCTGGTGACGACCGTGGAGGCGGGGGCGAAGGGGGCCTCGATGCCGTCCTGGGTCAGGACGGTGTCCCCGAGCGGGATGCGCGAGTCCAGGACGACGTCGCAGTGGTCCCTGAGGAACGTGCCCGAGGAGTGGCGGGAGGCGGTCCGCTCGGCGTACGCCACCGAGGTCACGCCGATGACCTTCACGCCGCGCGCGCGGGCGTGCGTCGCCATCTCGACGGGGAGGGCGTTGCGGCCGGAGAGGGAGATGATCACCAGCAGGTCGCCGGCGCGCAGGGGGCCGACGTCGAGTACGGCGGTGGCGAGGCCGTCGACGCGTTCCAGCGCCGAGCCCAGCGTCGCGGGCAGCACGTCGACGCCCGTCACGCCGGGCACGGTGAGCAGGTTCATCAGGGCGAGTCCGCCGGCGCGGTAGACGACGTCCTGGGCGGCCAGCGAGGAGTGCCCGGCGCCGAAGGCGAAGAGCCGGCCGCCGGCGGCGACGGTGTCGGCGATCAGTTCGCCGGCCGCGGTGATCTCGGCGGCGTCCCCGTCCCGCACCTGCCGCAGCAGCTCGATCGCGGCGTCGAAGAACCGCTCGCCCGGCCCGTCCGCGCCCCCCGTCCCCTGGCTCATCGGCGACGCTCCTCACCTTCGCAACGCTTCGTCCGGCGGCCGGAACCCCGCGGGGCCCGTCCGTGTCGCGGATCACGGTGCGGTCTGGACCAGTGCCGTGTCAATACGGCCGCCGCGACGGGGCGGGCGGTGGCCGTTTTCCCCGCACGGCACGGTTGTCGGTGGGATGCGTCAGAATTGAATCCAGGGCCAGCGCACACGCCGGTGAGGCCGCCGAGCCTCCGGCAGATCTCAATCGAGGGGCACGTATGTCCGGACTGATCGACACCACGGAGATGTATCTCCGCACCATCCTCGAGCTCGAGGAAGAAGGCGTCGTGCCCATGCGCGCCCGTATCGCCGAGCGGCTCGACCAGAGCGGTCCGACGGTCAGCCAGACGGTCGCGCGCATGGAGCGCGACGGGCTGGTGTCCGTGGCACCGGACCGGCACCTGGAGTTCACCGACGAGGGGCGCCGCCTCGCCACGCGCGTCATGCGCAAGCACCGGCTCGCGGAGTGCCTGCTCGTCGACGTGATCGGGCTGGAGTGGGAGCAGGTGCACGCCGAGGCATGCCGCTGGGAGCACGTGATGAGCGAGGCGGTCGAGCGCCGCGTGCTTGAGCTGCTGCGGCACCCCACCGAGTCGCCGTACGGCAACCCGATCCCGGGCCTGGAGGAGCTGGGTGAGAAGGACGGCACGGTTCCGTTCCTTGACGAGGGCATGGTCTCGCTCGCCGACCTCGACCCGGGCCTGGAGGGCAAGACGGTGGTCGTCCGCCGCATCGGCGAGCCCATCCAGACGGACGCGCAGCTCATGTACACCCTGCGCCGGGCGGGCGTGCAGCCCGGCTCGGTCGTCAGCGTGACGGAGTCCGCGGGCGGCGTCCTGGTCGGCAGCAGCGGCGAAGCCGCCGAACTGGAGTCGGAGACCGCCTCCCACGTCTTCGTCGCGAAGCGCTGACGGGGCGGCGCCCCGGCGGCCGATCGCCCGCCCCCGCGCACATTTCGTGCGCCGAATGGCAGCGCAAACCCCGTTCCCGTGCCACGCTGTCGGGTGAGGCATATGACCTGAGGGCTCTGGGGCCGGCGCGGAGAGCAGGAGCCGTGCGGCCGGGGAGGGGAGCGGGACGATGTGCCGCAGACATGGAGAGGGCCCCGGCGCTCGATGGCGCCGGGGCCTGTCCTCCCCTGTGCTGACCCGGAGCCCCGAGCTCCCAGGGTCATCCCCCTCGGACCGTTTTTCCCCGAGCGGTCCGCCCCCCCGCTGAAGATCTCCCCCCGGTGACGTCGGCCAATCCCCGACCGGTGTCACTCGAAGGAGGGGTGTTGGCGACCGAAAGCCCATTTTCGAATGAGCTTTCGATAGCGTGACGAGCACAGCAGGACGAACCAGCACGGCGGCAACAGCACGAGGAGCGTCCGGACCGGCCACGCGACACGCACGGGCGGCCCGGGCGGAGCCAGGGGGGTGCCAGGACGATGGTGCGGCGCATCGACGTGACGGGAACGGACGGCGTACGCCTCGCGGCATGGGAGTTCGGCGACCCGCCCAAGGGCGACGATCCGGCGGCGGGCGCCGACCGGCCCGGCGTGCTCTTACTGCACGGCCTCATGGGCCGCGCCTCGCACTGGGCGTCCACCGCCCGCTGGCTCGCCGAGCGGCACCGCCCCGTCGCCCTGGACCAGCGCGGCCACGGCCAGAGTGAGAAGCCCCCCGAGGCCGCCCACACCCGCGAGGCGTACGTCGAGGACGCGGCCGCCGCGCTGGAGCAGCTCGGCCTCGCCCCGGCCGTCGTCATCGGCCACGCGATGGGCGCCCTGACGGCCTGGCAGCTCGCCGCCGCCCGCCCCGACCTGGTCCGCGGCCTGGTCATCTGCGACATGCGGGCCTCGGCGCTGGGCGCCGCCTCGCAGCGGGAGTGGGAGGACTGGTTCCGCACCTGGCCACTGCCGTTCGCCACGCTCGCCGACGTCCGCAGGTGGTTCGGCGAGGACGACCCGTGGGTGGAGCGCCCCAACCCGGCGCGCGGCGAGTTCTACGCCGAGGTGATGCACGAGTCGTCCGACGGCTGGCGCCCCGTCTTCACCCCCGCGCAGATGCTGAGGTCCCGCGAGACGTGGGTGTACGACGCGCACTGGGAGGAGCTGGCGCAGGTGCGGTGCCCCACGCTGGTGGTCCGCGGCCTGGACGGCGAACTGGGCCGGGCGGAGTCCCAGGAGATGGTCCGCGTCCTGCCGCGCGGCCGTTACGCCGAGGTCGCCGACGCCGGCCACCTCGTCCACTACGACCAGCCGGAGGCCTGGCGCGCGGCGGTCGAACCGTTCCTGGAGGGGGTTCTCACGGGCGCGGGTGCGGGCTGATCCAAACGACAGGCCCTAGTCTCGCTTCCGCCCGTCCGTCGTGGCCAGGTCCAGGCAGAGGGCGATGCGGGACGCCACGTCCTCCGCGTAGAGGGCGTCGGGGCGCTCGAAGGGGGCGCGGGCGGCGGCGCGCAGGAACGTGACCACGCCCAGCGTGCGCCCCCGGTTGCGGAGCACCGCGCACAGAGCGTGCACGGTGTCCTCCGGCCACTGCCGGGAGCGGGCCCACGCGCGGGCCCGTTCCGCGTCGGCCCGGCCGGCGCTCGCGCGGACCGAGCCCGCCCGTTCCGCGCACTGCACCGCCGGGTGCGTCTCCCCGTAGTGCACCGGCAGCCCGGACGCGCCCGCGAGGACGCCCGGTCCCGGCGTGCCCGACGGCGTCGACGCGGCCCGCACCAGCCGTACGGGCACCTCGGGGTCGTCGGGCGCCGGGGCGCCCGCGACGCGGTCGATCAGCGCGTGGTCGGCGAAGCCGGCGAGCGCGAAGTCGAGGTGGACCGTGGCTGCCTCCCACGGGTCCTCGCACTCCGCCGCCGTCCGCGCCGCCCGGTGCGACTGGTTGGCCCGGAACCGGGTCTGCGACGCCTCCTGCTCGCGCCGCCGCGCCTCGGTGACGTCCTGGAACAGCCAGCCCACCCCCAGCGGAACCGGCTCCTCCGCGAGCGGCGAGGCCAGCCGGAGGAAACCGTTTCGCCAGCAGCGCCGCTGCTCGCCCTCCGGCGTCCGTACGCTCACCCACATCTCGGCCGGCGCGGGCGGCGCGCCCTCGCCCAGCACGTGCGCCAGCGCGCTCTCCAGCTCCTCCACGCCCTGCGCGAGCAGCTCGCCCAGCGGCCGGCCCAGCACCGCCGTGCGGCCGACGCCCAGCAGCCGGGCGGCGTGCGCGTTGACGACGGCGGGCCGCAGATCGGCGTCGACGAGGACCACGCCCCAGCCGGCGTCCTCCAGCAGCGCCTCGCTCAGCGCGATCGACCGCTCCAGGTCGATCTGCGTGTGCACCTCGCTGAACGCGCAGTACACCCCGGCGGGCGTGCCGTCCGGGCCGCGCACGGCGGCGGACTGGGTACGGACCAGAACCCGGCCGCCGTCCTTGGTGACCAGCGCGAACTCGTGCACCTGACGCCCTGGCGCCCGCATCGCGGACATCAGCCGCCGCTCGACCTCCTCGGCGTCCGCGCTGCGCACCGCCCAGCCGGCGAAGCCCTGCCGACCGACGGCCTCGGCCGCCGTCCAGCCGAGGATGCGTTCGGCCTCGCGGTTCCAGTGGGTGACGACGCCGTCCGCGTCGAACGCGCACAGCGCGGCGTCCATGCCGTCCAGGAGGGCGGCGAGCAGGTCGGAGCCGTCCGGGCCCGACGGTTCGGGCTCGGGGTCGGGCTCGTCGTGATCGGGAGGGCGGGGGCCGCCGCCGGGGCCGGTGGGCTCGGGCCCGTCCGGCCCCAGCTCGTCGGTGGTCCCTCTACGCCGGGAAGTACTCACCTGGACCCCCTGCCGGCCGCTTCCGCGTCCGCGGTCGCGTTGGTTCGTTGCTCGCAATCATTCAACGTGAACGTGACTCAGCACACAGCGGGTTCCCGCAATGTGGGAGGCAATCGTTGCACGAGGGGTCTCATGGGGGGCGGTCGTGCCACCGGTGTGCGCCCTCGGCGCACCGGGGGCGGGGGCGGGTGGGGCCCCGAACCGTCAGCCCTTGCTCACCGCTGTGAGGATCTCCGGGAGGCGGGCTGCCGTGCGGGGGGCCGCCAGGCGTAGGCCCGTCACCGTGAGGGCCGCGCCGTACGCCGCGCCTCCGGGGAGGAGGAGCCAGGCCCAGTCGTCGCCGTCAGCGGTCACGTTGAGCCAGATCGTGGCCGCGATGACCGGTGCGGACAGCAGCGCCGCGGCGATCATGCCGCCGAAGATCGAGAGCCAGGCGACGCCCATCTGCGCGGGGACCACGTTCTTGTAGCCCTCCTGCGGGATCGAGTACGGGAACCGCGCCGACGTCCACGCCCCCGTCGCCAGCATCGCCCCGAGCAGCGCGAACGACAGCCCCAGCACCTCCGGCAGCTTCGCCCAGACGCCGAGCATCGCCGTGGTCAGGACGGTGACCAGGGCGGTGTACGGCACCGTGATCAGCAGCAGCGCCAGCGCCCGGCCGCGCAGTTCGGCGAGGGCGTCCCGGGGGGAGGAGATCGTCATGGCCACCGTCCAGAACGCGGAGGTGTCCTGCCCGAACTGGTTGTACATCTGGATGCCGAGCATCCCGGAGGCGAAGCACGCGAAGTAGACCGAGCCGGTGCCCTGCAACGCGTTGAAGACGGGCACGATCAGGCCGATGGCCAGCGACGTCGCCCAGGCCGACTTGGTCTTCGGGTCGCGCCACACATAGCGCAGGCCGCGCTCCACGACCGGGCCGGTGCGCCCGGCGGGCAGCAGCCGGGCCAGGCCGCCCGTGCGCCCGGCCTTCTCGCGGGCGGCCGGCTCGGCGGCGCTCAGGGTGGAGGCGTCGGGGGCCGTCATCAGCCGGGTCAGCGTCCGCGTCCACAGCGCCAGCAGCCCGGCGAGGGCGGCCGCCGTCAGCAGCAGCTGCGCCGCCGCGACGCCGTACGCGCCGTCGCTCGCCGAGTCCACCGCGCCGATCGCGGCGGCGGGCGGCACCCAGCGCAGCACGCCGGCCACCGGGTCCAGCGGCTCCAGGCCGCCCGCCGAGCCGAGCCGCTGCGCCCCGAAGTTGACGAACTGCGCGCCCACCGCGATCACCAGCCCGCTGAGCACCGCCAGATCGCGGCCCTTGCGGCTGGTCAGCAGCCGGATGTTGGCGGCGGCCACCGCGCGCGCGAGGGCCACGCACACCAGCAGCCCCAGGACGACCGCGACGACGCCGACGACGTACGCCACCGCCCCGTGCGCCACGGAGACCACCGAGCCGGCCAGCAGGCACAGCGTGAACAGCGGGCCGATGCCGATCAGGGAGCCCGCCAGCAGCGCCCGGACCAGCGGCCGGGGCCGCAGCGGCAGCATCACCAGGCGGGTCGGGTCGAGGGTCTCGTCGCCGCCGGGGAAGAACAGCGGCATCACCGCCCACCCCAGCCCGAGCACCGCGAGCAGCAGGACCGTGAGGGTGTCCGCGTGCGCGTGGCCGCGCAGGGCGATCAGCCCGACCAGCTGGAGCAGCGCGAACAGCAGGACGAGGACGAGCGAGGTCATGTACACGGCCCGGCGTCCGCCGGACTGCCGCAGCCCGTTGCGCAGCAGGGACAGCTTCAGCCGGACGACGACGGGGGTCAGCCCCACCGTGCCCGGCACGGCGGGGGCGGCGGTCCGCGTGGCGGCGGTCATCGGGTGCCGCCGCCGAGCCAGTCCAGATCGGTCCCGGCGGACCGGCCGCCGGCCCCGACGAGTTCGAGGAACGCCTCCTGCAACGAGGACGCCCCGCCGCGCACCTCGGCGAGCGGGCCGTCCGCGCGGATCCGGCCCGCCGCCATCACCGCCACCCAGTCGCACAGGGACTCGACGAGCTCCATGACGTGGGAGGAGAAGACGACCGTGGCGCCGGAGCCGGTGTACCGCTCCAGGACGCCGCGGATGGTCTGCGCGGAGACCGGGTCGACGCCCTCGAACGGCTCGTCGAGGAAGAGGACCTCGGGGTTGTGGAGGAGGGCCGCGGCGAGACCGATCTTCTTGCGCATGCCGGTCGAGTAGTCGACGACGAGCTTGTGCTGGGCGCCCGCGAGGTCGAGGACGTCGAGCAACTGGGTCGCCCGCTTGTCGACCTCGGCACCGGGCAGCCCGCGCAGCCGCCCGGTGTAGGAGAGGAGTTCGCGCCCCGACAGCCGCTCGAACAGCCGCAGCCCCTCGGGAAGCACGCCGATCCGTGCCTTGACGGCCGCCGGGTCGCGCCACACGTCGTGCCCGACGACCTCGACGGTGCCCCGGTCCGGGCGGAGCAGCCCGGTGATCATGGACAGAGTGGTGGTCTTCCCGGCCCCGTTCGGCCCGACCAGCCCGACGAACTTCCCGGCCGGCAGCACGAGATCGACGCCGCCCACGGCGATCTGCTCCCCGAACCGCTTCCAGAGCCCCTGGACACGCACGGCCGGACGCCCGCCCTCGCTTCCCCTCACTCCTTCACTCATACCAACACCCTAGGGGCCAACGCCTGCCTTCAGGGGCGCGGGGAACTGCGCGACAAGCCACGACGCAGCCGCACCCGGCAACGCACCCCAACCCGGCAGACGCACCCCCGCAACGCCCCCACCGCACCGCCCTACCGATCCCTCCCGCACGCATAGGAGAGGGAGGAGACCATCTCCTCCACATCCGGCAACCACCGATTCACCGCGGTCGGCCGGCAGGCCCACTGCACCGCACCCCGCGCCCCGAACCGCGACGGCGGCGCCGCCACGTACGTGCCCTCGCCGAGCCCGGTCATGTCCAGCGACTCCGGCGACCAGCCCAGCTTCCGTACCAGCTCGGGGAGTTTGGCCGCGCCGCCCGGCAGGACGAAGAACCGCATCCGGCGGTCGGGGGCCAACGTGACCGGGCCGAGTGTCAGTTGCATCCGCTCCATGCGGGCCAGCGCCAGGAATCCGGCCGTCTCAGGGACGTCGACCGCGTCGAACGTGCGCCCCGTGGGCAGCAGGATCGAGGCCGTCGGCTGCCGGGACCACAGTCGGCGCGCGACGGTCGCGCTGCCCGTGGCCTGCGTCGTCCAGTCCTCGCGCGCCGGGTGCACGCCCGGTTCCGGGCACGCGGGGTCCGCGCAGGAGCAGCGCTGCACGCCGTCGACGACTTCCAGCCAGGTGCCCGGGACGACGTCCCAGTGGCGCTCCTCGGCGTAGCGCACGGCGGCTTCCAGCAGCGATTCGCCGCGCTGCTGCGGGATGTGGGCAGCTTGGGTGGGGGCGGTTTCCGCGCCCGCGATGGTCTCTTCCACGAGGAGCACAACTCCCGCCGTCACGGGGGGTTACGCCCACCCGTGCGCGGGGGAGGGGCACCCCTTTGAGCGGCGGGGCGCACGGTTGCACGTACGGGGGCGCGTACGAGGAAGGACACCGTCGAGCGGGTAGCCAGGAAGGGCAGACAAGGGCCGGGTGGGGGAGGGACGACGGCCCGGGCCGTCACCATTACCCGGCAAGCCTGGCATGTCCCGCATTGTCGGCATGTAGCGCATGCAGTGCGTGCGGGCGGGGCATTGATCTTCACGGCCGGATCCTTGCGGTGCCCGACGGAAGGCGCCGGCCGCCGAAGGCACGTCAACCGGTGCGTGGGCAGGCACCGCAGCCGCCAGAAACAGGGGGTTTCGCCATGGCCGCAAGGCCTCTCGTCGCCAGGCAGCCGAACGAACGGCTCCAGGCGCTCATCCAGGAAGCGGGCTGCTCCAACGCCGGTCTGGCCCGCCGGGTCAACATGTGCGGCGCGGAGCACGGGCTCGATCTGCGCTACGACAAGACGTCGGTGGCCCGTTGGCTGCGCGGACAGCAGCCGCGCGGGCGCGCCCCGGCGATCATCGCCGAGGCGCTGGGCCGCAAGCTGGGCCGTACGGTCACGATCGACGAGATCGGCATGGCCAACGGCAAGAACCTGGCGTCCGGTGTGGGGCTGCAGTTCTCGCCGACGGTGCTGGGCGCCATCGAGCAGGTGTGTGAGCTGTGGCGCAGTGACGTGGGCCGGCGGGACTTCCTGTCCGGGTCCTCCGTCGCCGCGTCCGCGCTGGTCGAGCCCAGCCGGGACTGGCTGATCTCGACGCCCGACGCCCAGGTGGGGCGGACGGGCGGGCCGCGGGTCGGGTCGTCCGACGTGGCGGCGGTGCGGGCGATGACGCAGGCGCTGGTCGACCTCGACCACACGTACGGGAGCGGGCATGTGCGTCCGGTCGTCGTGCACTACCTCAACAGCGTCGTCTCCGGGCTGCTCGCCGGGTCCTACCGGGAGTCCGTGGGGCGGGAGTTGTTCGCGGCGGTGGCCCGGCTGACCGAGCTCGCCGGGTACATGGCGGTGGACACGGGGCAGCCGGGGCTGGCGCAGCGGTACTACATCCAGGCGCTGCGGCTCGCGCAGGCGGCGGGGGACCGGGGGTACGGGGGGTATGTGCTGGCGGCGTCCATGAGTCACCTGGCGGCGCAGCTCGGGAACCCGCGGGAGATCGCGCAGTTGGCGCGGGCGGCGCAGGAGGGGGCGCGGGGGCAGGTGCCGGCGCGGGCGCAGTCGATGTTCTGTGCGGCGGAGGCGCGGGGGCATGCGTTGATGGGGGACGTGCGGGGGGCGCAGGCCGCCGCGGGGCGGGCGGTCGCGGCGATGGAGGCGGCGGGGGGGTCGGGGGGTGGCTCCGGTGCCGGTGCCGGTGCCTCGGCCGACGCCGGTTCCGGTTCCGGTTCCGGTTCGGGTTCCGGGGACGATCCCGTGTGGATCGCGCACTTCGACGAGGCGTACCTCGCCGATGAGTTGGCGCACTGCTACCGGGATCTGGGGCAGGCGGACGCGGCGGAGCGGTGTGCGCGTGAGGCGCTCGCGGGGCATCCGGAGGGGCGGGTGCGGCGGCGGGCGATCGGGTTCGTGCTGCTGGCGACGGCGCAGGTGCAGAAGCGGGAGGTGGAGCAGGCGGTGCACACCGGGATGAAGGCGGTGGAGCTGCTCGGGGGGTTGCGGTCGAATCGGGGGGCGGAGTACCTGGAGGACTTCCAGCAGAGGTTGGAGCCGTTCGGGGAGGAGGCGGTGGTGCGGGAGTTCGGAGCCCGGCTGGAGTTGCGGGCCGCGTGATCTTTTCCCCTCGCCCCCGCCGCCCCTGCCCTTCCCTTCAAGGGGCTCCGCGCCCCTTGCTGTTGAGGGGCGCGGGGAACTGCGCGACCAGCCCCCACCGGCCGTCAGCCGACTACGTGCCGAACCGGGTCTCGGGGGAACCGCCGTTACGGTTCCCCCGAGTTCCGGCCGACCGCCGGGGGTACTCCGCATGGCATGCCCTCGCAGAGACCCGGTAGCGTGAGCCGCTGATTCTCTTGGTCGCCCAGTCGGAGGAGTCCCGGTGACGCAGAGTGGACAGGGTGGGGAGCCCTCGGCGCGGCCCGCGCGGGAGGGCATCGTGCTGCCCTCCGACGGCGGTGCCCCCCTGCTGCCGGGCAGCCAGGCCGAGCCGCCGGCCCCGGCGGGCGGTCAGTCCTGGGGCGGGCCCTGGGGCCCGGACCAGCAGGCCGCACCCGCACCGCCCCCCGCCCCCGGCTGGGGCGAGGACCCCGGCCCCCAGTGGGGTGCGCCGGGCGGCGGCGCACAACTGCCCCCGGAGAGCGCACAGGCGCCCACAGGGGGCGCACACCCCGGGCACGGAGCTCCACCGCACTCCGGGCACGCGGCCCCCACCGGCGGCTACTCCGCCCCGCTTCCCCCGGCCACCCCGCCCGGCGCGCAGCCACAGCCGCAGCCGTACCCCTCCGGCGCCTTCCCCTCCGCGCCGCTGCCCGCCACGAACGAGGGGGCGACGCAGTACATGCAGTCGCCCGCGGACGAGGGGGCGACGCAGTACATACCCCCCGTCATGAACGAGGGCGCGACCCAGTACATACCGCCGGTGGCGGACGAGGGCGCCACCCAGTACATCCCGCCGGTCCCGGGCGGCGCCGGTCCGATGCCGCCCGCGGCGGGACCGGACGCGCAGGCCACCCAGTACCTCCCGCCGGTTCCGAGCGGCGGCGGCGCCCCCGCGCAGCCCGCCCCGCCGGCCGAGTTCGACAACCTGTTCCGCACCGAGGGCGCCCCCGCCCCGGCACCCGCCACCGAGCAGCTGCCGCAGATCGGCGAGGCCGTCTCCGTGCCGCCTCCGGGCGGCGGCCGGGCCGGCGCCCGGCGGGGCGGCGACGAGGGCGGCGGCAACCGCGGCGGCCGCGGCGGCCGTACGGGCTCCCGCGTGCCGCTGATCGCCGCCATCGGCGTCGGCATCGTGGTCCTCGGCATCGGCGCCGGCGCGCTGCTCGGCGGAGGCGGCGGCGACAGCAAGGGCGACGACAGCAAGAACGTCTCGGCGACCGGCCCCGCCACCGCCGACTCCTCCGCCCCCGCCGCCGACCCGGCCAAGGCGCAGGCCGACGCGCTGGACAAGCTGCTCGCGGAGAGCGGCAACAGCAGGCAGAGCGTGATCGGCGCGGTGGCGAACGTCCGCGCGTGCAAGAACCTCGACCAGTCGGCCACCGATCTGCGCGACGCCGCCAAGCAGCGCAACGGTCTGGTGACGAAGCTGTCCGGGCTCGCCGTCGACAAGCTCCCCGACCACGCCGCGCTGACCGCCTCGCTCACCGCCGCCTGGCGGGCCTCCGCCTCCGCCGACAACCACTACGCGGCCTGGGCCGACCAGGCCAAGGGCAAGAAGGTGTGCAAGAAGGGCCACGCCCGCACCACCAGCCAGACCGTGGCGGGCAACACCGCGAGCGGCACGGCCACCGAGCAGAAGAAGAAGGCGGCCACGCTGTGGAACGCCATCGCGAGCAGGTACGGACTGACCCAGCGTCAGCCCACCCAGCTCTGAGCGCGCGGGTGGGCCGCGCCCAAGGCCCTACGACGACGTCGGTGTCTCCAGCGTCTTGGAGACGTTGACGAAGCCCTTGCGGGCCGAGACCAGCCGGCCCTCGCGCACCACCTGGTAGGTGACGTCCGAGTTGACCAGGCGGGGGTAGTCGATCACCGCCGCCAGGTCCTCGAAGCGCCAGCTCAGGGTGGGGGTGAGGCCGCCGGTGGTGACCTTCAGGCCGCCGTCCAGGGCGTGCTGCACCGCGCGGGCGGTCACCTCGCCGTCGCCGAGGGACCGTACGACCTGGCGGAGCGCGGTGTAGGCGAGCCAGGTGGTCTGCACGCCCGCGTCGGCGGCATCGATCCGGTTGTCGCCGAAGGCGTTGTCCTTGATGACCTTCTTCATGGTGTTCCAGCGGGCGTCGCTCGCCACCGGGTACCAACTCGTCGCGTACGCCCCCTCGTACGCGCCGGACGCCCCGCCGGCGGCGTCGACCACCGACTGGTCGACGCTGCCGAGGACGGAGGCCGTGCGGACCTCCGGGTAGTCCGCGCGGACCCGGCGGAAGGAGTCCACGAACGTGTCCGTGCGCTCGCCGAGCACCGGGACGACGCAGCCCTTGCCGGAGGCGCCCGTGGTTCCCCCGGTGCCGCCGGTGACCGTCTCCAGCGCCTGCTTCGCCTGGTCGTCGTACGCGGTGGCGCCCTCGGCGGCCCGTACGTCCGTCGCGGCGGCGTGCCCGGAGGCCTTCAGGCCCGCGTTGAAGGGCACGGCCAGTTCGTCGCCGGCGATCGTGTCGGGCCGTACCAGCGCCACCCGGCCGCAGCTGCGGCCCAGTTCCTCGCCGAGCCCGGCCAGCAGCGCGGGCTCGCCGCCGTTGACCGGGTACGACAGCGGGCTCTTGAACTCCTGCTTGGTCAGGCCGTAGCCGCCGAGGTAGGGGATGCCCGCCGACTCCAGCGGGCCGAGGAAGGAGTCGCTGTGCTGGCTGTAGGAGCCGACGACGGCGACGACGTGCTCGTCGGCCGCGCGGCGGGCGCACGCGGCGGCGTCCGCCGCGCTGTTGTGGTCGTTGCAGACCAGCACCTTCAGCGTGCGGCCGCCGAGGCCGCCGTGCGCGTTGACCCAGCGGGCGTAGGCCTGCGCCATCGCCGGCATGCCGGGCTTGTTGGTGGCGGAGGTGTCCTGGGGCGCCCAGGTCATGACGGTCACGGTGTCGCCCCCGCCGCCCATGACGCCGGGGACGGCACCGCAGCCGACGGCCACGGCCCCGCAGACGGCGAGCGCGCCCGCGGAGAGCAGGGCGGTCCGCACGGGGCGGGTGCGGCGGGAGCGGGGGATGCGGGGGGTGGTCGTGGACGTGCGTCGCCTGCCGGTCATGGGTCCGCACGATTCCGCCACACCGTCAACTGGGGAGTGAGCGAAGGGCAACACAGGGTGACGGGCAGGTGAATTACGGGGGCCGGTGATCACTCCGGCGGGCGGAACGTACGATCGATGACCGTGCAAGCTCCGGAGAACCCTTCCCGTCGCGGGCGTCGCTCGTCCACCATGGGCGCCATGCCCCTCAATGACATGCCGTGGTGGCGCTGGCGCAGCAACGTGCGTTCCGCGCTGCACATGCTTTCCGACCCGGCCTTCCAGCGGGACGTCTGGCTCGCGGGCACCGAAGGGTACGGGGACGTGACCGACGCCGTGTACCGGCTGGTGGAGGACACCTGGCTGGACAACTGGTCGGCCGAGAAGTACGTCGGGACGATCTTCCGCGACGCCCAGGAGGCGGCGCTGGTGGACACCGCGGTGCTGCGGGTGCTGCGGATCATGCACCAGGTCGGGCCCGACGCGCCGGTTTCCACGTACCTCGAGAACCCGTCCTGGCCGGACGCGGTGCGGGCGGCCCGGGAGGCCCACGTCCGGCTGGCGACGGCGGACGGGGAGGACCCGGAGACGCCGCCGCGCTCGCTGGAGGTGCTGCGGATCATGACGCGCTCGGCGTGAGCGGCGGCCGTGCCGGCGCGGCACGACCGGCCGGTGTGACCGGATCTGATCCACGGGGGTTCCGGCCCTTGGGACAGTTGTCCACCGCCGTCGGCCGTGTGCGACCCTGTGCTGCATGACTGAGCAGTCCACGCGAGACGCAGGTGCCGCCGCCGACGCCGGTGAGCAGTACGTCCTCACCCTCTCCTGCCCGGACAAGCAGGGCATCGTGCACGCGGTGTCCAGCTACCTCTTCATGACCGGCTGCAACATCGTGGACAGCCAGCAGTTCGGTGACCAGGACACGGGGCTGTTCTTCATGCGGGTCCACTTCTCCGCGGAGCCGTCCGTGACGTCTCAGAAGCTGCGGGCGAGCTTCGCCGCGATCGGCGACTCCTTCCAGATGGACTGGCAGATCCACCGGGCCGACGACCGGATGCGCGTCGTCCTCATGGTCAGCAGGTTCGGCCACTGCCTGAACGACCTGCTGTTCCGGGCGCGGACCGGGGCGCTGCCGGTCGAGATCGCGGCCGTCGTCTCCAACCACACGGACTTCGCCGAGCTGGTGGCGTCGTACGGGATCCCCTTCCACCACGTGCCGGTGAAGCGGGACACCAAGGCGGAGGCGGAGGCGCGGCTGCTGGAGATCGTGCGCGAGGCGGACGTCGAGCTGGTGGTGCTCGCCCGCTACATGCAGGTCCTCTCCGACGACCTGTGCAAGCAGCTGAGCGGGCGGATCATCAACATCCACCACTCCTTCCTGCCGAGCTTCAAGGGCGCGAAGCCGTACCACCAGGCGCACGCCCGGGGCGTGAAGCTGATCGGCGCGACGGCGCACTACGTCACGGCGGACCTGGACGAGGGCCCGATCATCGAGCAGGAGGTCGAGCGGGTGGGCCACGACGTGACCCCGGACCA
This sequence comes from Streptomyces sp. NBC_00670, assembly GCF_036226765.1. Lineage (NCBI taxonomy): Bacteria > Bacillati > Actinomycetota > Actinomycetes > Kitasatosporales > Streptomycetaceae > Streptomyces > Streptomyces sp. NBC_00670. Next base: position 3,260,476 of record NZ_CP109017.1, on the reverse strand, counting down.
GCTGGTCGCGATCGGCCGTGACGTGGAGTGCCAGGCACTGGCCCGCGCGGTCAAGTGGCACGCCGAACGCCGCATCCTCCTCAACGGCCACCGCACGGTGATCTTCGCGTAGCCCCGCACCTCCTACGCGGGCACCGCGAGTCCCGGGCGCCGTTCGCCGCGGATGCGGCGGATGGTCAGGGACATCAGGGCCGCCACCGCGCACAGCGCGCCCGCCGCGTACCAGACCACGTCGTACGAACCCGTCAGGTCGCGGACCACGCCGCCCGCGTAGGCGACGGCCGCCGCGCCCACCTGGTGGGAGGCCAGCACCCAGCCGAAGACGATCGCGCTGTCCTCGCCGTACTGCTCGCGGCACAGGGCCAGCGTCGGCGGTACCGTCGCCACCCAGTCCAGGCCGTAGAAGACGATGAAGAACACCATCGGCGGGTGCACCGACGGGCCGAGCAGCACCGGCAGGAACATCAGCGACACGCCCCGCAGCGCGTAGTAGAGCGCCAGCAGGCGGCGCGGTTCGAGGCGGTCGGTGAACCAGCCGGAGGCGATCGTGCCGAGTACGTCGAAGACCCCGATGACCGCGAGCAGCGAGGCCGCCGCCGTGATCGGCATGCCGTGGTCGTGCGCGGCCGGCACGAAGTGCGTCTGGACCAGGCCGTTGGTCGTGGCGCCGCAGATCGCGAACGTCCCGGCCAGCAGCCAGAAGGGGCCGGTGCGGACGGCGGACGCCAGCACGCCCACCGTGCGCCGGGCGGCGCCCCGTACGGGCTCCGGCTTCGGCACGAACTCGGCGGCCCCGTACGGCGCCTGGCCGATGTCGGCCGGGTGGTCGCGCAGCAGCAACCAGACGAAGGGGACCACCGCGAGCGCGGCGAGGGCGACCGTCACGGCGGCCGGCCGCCAGTCGTGCGTCTCGACGATCCAGGACAGCACCGGCAGGAACACCAGTTGCCCGGAGGCGGACGCGGCGGTCAGGATGCCGGTCACCAGCCCGCGCCGGGCGGTGAACCAGCGGTTGGTGACGGTCGCGGCGAAGGCCAGTGCCATCGAACCGGTGCCGAGCCCGACCAGCAGCCCCCAGCAGAGCAGCAGTTGCCAGGCGGCGGTCATCCACACGGTGGCGCCCGAGCCGACGGCGATGACCACCAGCGCGCCCGCGACGATCCGGCGGATGCCGAAGCGGTCCATGAGCGCGGCGGCGAACGGCGCGGTCACCCCGTAGAGCGCGAGGTTGATCGAGACGGCGGCGCCGATCGTGCCGCGCGACCAGCCGAACTCGTCGTGCAGCGGGTCGATGAGCAGCCCCGGCAGCGACCGGAAGGCGGCCGCGCCGACGATCGTGACGAAGGTGACGGCGGCCACGAACCAGGCCCGGTGCACCCGCGTCCGGCGTACGGGCAGACGGGCCTCTTCCGGGGCTTTTCCGAGGGCGTCTCCGGCTTCGGCAGTGTCTCCGGTTTCGACGGTGTCTCCGGCTTCGGTGGCTTCGGCGGTGTTGTCGGCTGTCTGGCTCACGTCACAGAGCTTCCGTGAGCCGGCCGTCCCGAACGAGTGGCCCGAAAGCCAGCATTCGCTAGGATCGGGCCATGGCCACCGTCGGCACGCCCTTCCGCCCGCACCGTGTCGCCGTCCTCGCCCTGGACGGACTGCTCCCCTTCGAACTGGGCATCCCGCAGCGCATCTTCCGGCGCGCGCGGGACGCCGAGGGCCGGCATCTGTACGACGTGCTCACCTGCTCGGTCCGGCCGCCCGGCCCGGTCGCCACCGACGCCGACTTCGACCTCCTCGTCGCCCACGGCCCCGAGGCGCTGGCCACCGCCGACACCGTGGTCGTGCCCGCCTCCTACGAGCTGGGCCCGGTGCACGAGGAGGGCAGGCTCACCCCCGAACTGGCCGCCGCCCTCGCGCACATCCGGCCCGGCACCCGGCTCGTCGCCATCTGCACCGGCGGCTACGTGCTGGCCGCCGCCGGCTACCTGGACGGCCGGCCGGCGACCACGCACTGGGCCTCGGCCGAGCACTTCCAGCGGCTCTTCCCCAAGGTCCGGGTCGACGCCGACGTGCTGTTCGTCGACGACGGCGACGTGCTCACCTCCGCCGGGGTCGCGGCCGGCATCGACCTGTGCCTGCACCTGCTGCGGCGGGACCACGGCACGGCCGTCGCCAACGAGGTCGCGCGGCACACGGTCGTACCGCCCTACCGGGACGGCGGGCAGGCGCAGTACATCCAGCGGCCGCTGCCCCAGCCGCAGCAGGCGGGCACGGCGGCGGCGCGCGCGTGGGCGCTCGGCCGGCTGCACGAGCCGATCCAGCTGCGGGACATGGCGGAGCGGGAGTCGATGTCGGTGCGGACCTTCACGCGGCGGTTCCGCGAGGAGGCTGGGATCAGCCCGGGGCAGTGGCTGACGCGGCAACGGGTGGAACGCGCACGGTACTTGCTGGAGTCCAGCGATCTGTCCATCGACCGGATCGCCCGGGACGCGGGCTTCGGCACGGCCCAGTCGATGCGCCAGCACCTGCAGACGGTCCTCGGGGTGACCCCGACGGCGTACCGCAGAACGTTCCGGACGGGCGGGGCCGACGGGGCGGACACCGCGGCGTAGGCCTGTACTGCCTGTACTGCCTGTACTGCCCGTGCGGTGGCGCGAAGTTGTCCACAGGGTGTGGACAACGCGTCGGCATCCCCCGTACGGTCCGGCCGGCGGCGCGCTGCCGGCCGCCCCGAGCACGGGACCGCGCGCCGCCGCACACGATCCGCACTCGCCGAGGTCCTCCGTCACCGGAATCCTCGCCGTCCCCTCGCCGCGAATCGCTCACCACAAGCGTGATCAAACGGACACCGATCGTCAACACCCCTTGCGCGAATGGTCCGTTATGTGCCTTTCATGATTCCGCGTACGGGAGCACGTCCCGGCGCATCCGGCTCCGGTTCGCGGCACGGGAGGGCGCCCGTGCGGTCGCATGCCCAGGCGCGCGCGTCCCGGGAGCGCCCCCGGGGAGCGCCGTACGCCGCTCCTGGACCGGCCCGCAGAGCGTCTAGACCGCCTCGTAGGCGAAGCCTCCGTGCGTCGCGGCCGTCCCGCCCGGGTTCCTGGGGCCGCCCGCGGGGTCCCCGGCCGTCGCACGGTCCATCTCGCACCAGATGCGCTTGCCGGTGCCCTCGGGGGTCCAGCCCCAGCGGTCCGCGAGGCCGTCGACGAGGGCGAGGCCGCGGCCGCCGGTGGCGTCGCCGTCGGCGTGTCTCGGCTCCGGCGCCCGGTCGCAGGAGTCGGCCACCTCCAGCCGTACCGTCCCGGCCGGCCCGCCGGCGGCGTCCTCGCACACGCCCGTCAGCAGCAGCCGCAGCACGGCCGGACACCCGGTGTGCACGACGGCGTTGGTGACGAGTTCGGAGACGAGCAGCACCAGCGTCTCGGCGACGGGCTCGTCGGCACTTATGCCCGACCCCGCGAGCCGCGAACGGGCCCACTTCCGGGCCCGCCCCACCTCAGCGGGGTCGGGCCGGATCTCCAGCTGCACTTGAAGCACCTGCACCGCTCACACCATCCGAACCGGCGGACACATCGCCTCGCGCCCCATGGGCGCCACGGTCGTGGTCATCCTCTGCACGCACGGAACCGGGATCACGGACCGTGATTCCCTTGCACGGCAGCATGGTTGACGTACAGTCACCTCAACAAGCGCTTCGGGCATATTCCAGCGCGAAGGAGTACGCGTACGGCATACTGTGCGACGCCTGCTCCGGTGAGTCGAACAAGCAACGGCGACGGTCCGCCCTGCCCTGCGAGCGGCGTACATCGCGCGATCCGGCGCCGTCCGCGGCGCCGCACCACGACGGCTCGGCCTGTGCACCACTCGCATCCACCACAAGGTACCGGAGAGACCCGCCGACGACGGTCCGTGACGGGTCGGAGGTGTGAGACGGCCCCGTGCCTACGCTCCGTCACCACATCCGGCGCGTGCCGCGGAACCGGTCATTCCGCCCCGGCCTCCGCCCCGGCCTCCGGCCCGGCTTCCGTCCCGGGTTCCGGGCCGGACTCCGGGACGGTGAAGTAGCGCGCGAAGGCCGTGACGACGTCCGGTTCGGCGATGCGGCCGTCCGTGTCGGGGTCCAGCGCCGGCGCGGCCGTCGCGGCCACGGGCTCCGGGACGCCGAGCGCCCTCAGCACTCGTACGGTCTCCTCGACCGTCACCGCGCCGTCCCCGTCGCCGTCCGCCACCGCGAACGCCGCGTGCAGGAAGGGGCGGGCGATCTCGGCGAACCGCTCGGGGTTGTCCCGCAGTCGCTTGACGGCGCCGCCGACGAACTCCTCGCGCGTGATGCGCTGGTCGCCGTCCCGGTCCGCCATCCCCGCCATGCCCTGCCAGAACGCCTCGGCCCCGGCGTAGAGGGCCTGGCCCTTGTCGCAGCGGGCCGTGGTGCCGAACTCGGCGAGCAGCGCCTTGGCCGCCGCGTTGAAGTCCTCGCGGTCGATCCAGCCGTTGCCGTCCTGGTCGAAGCCGGCGAACCGGGCCGCGATCCTGCGCTCGTACTCGGTGCTGACCATGTGTTCTGCGCCGCCTCACATGACGTCGGGTCCTTCTCGCCCGGAGCGTACGACGCCGGGGCGGCCCGGGGAGCGGGAAAACCACGCTTGTGCCAGGACCGGGGGAATTCCGCGACAACTCTGGGGAAAACCCGCACACGCGTGTGACGCGCGCCACCGGGCGTGGCGGTGGTGGCCGGGCCTGTCCTCTCAGGCCGAGAGCGGATCGGCGTCCTCCGTGACGGCGACGGCGACGTCCGGGTACACGTCGAACAGACGGCGCACGCCGAGCGCGGCGAGGACCCGGTTGACGTGGGAGCCCTCCTCCGTGCCGTGCGCGGGCAGGATCAGCCGCAGTCGTCCCCGGCAGGAGCGGATCAGACGGCGGGCGGCGATGAGTACGCCGACGCCGCTGGAGTCGCAGAAGAAGACCCCGGAGAGGTCGAGGACGAGCCGGTGGCGGCCGTCCGCCACCACGTCGTGCACGCGCCCGCGCAGCGCCGGCGCACTCACCAGGTCGAGTTCGCCCGACACACGGAGCACGGCCCACTCGCCGTGCCCGGCCTCCGTCACCGTGAGCGCCACCGCCAACGCCTCTCGCTCGCCCGCCCGTCCACTGACCGCCAAGGCGGCCGCCCCGGTCCACACCCCAACCGGAACCCGCCCCTACGTTTTTCGTCGGCGCGCCTTCCCCACCGCCTCACCATGAAACACCTGTTCTCGATCCAATGCCTGTGGTATATGAGCCATTCCAAACAAGTTCGGTCGAGTACGGTCATCTTTGGGCAGAGTTGATCTAGGTCGGCTCCAACGGACGGTCCTGCGGGCGGGCCCCCTACCATCCGTGGTCGGCCGGGGGGCGCGCATTGTCACAAAGGGGCGTGCGCCGTCGGACGTGCCGACTACATTCGAGAAGGCCTTGGGCACAGGCTGGACCAGGACAGGGCCGCGGACCGCACCGGGGAGGGGGCGCAACCGGATGGCGACGAAGGACGCACCACCCCGCTGGGACCGGCGGATGCAGCAGCGGCTGGCGCACGGCGAGGCGGCGGCGCTCGGCGAGCTCTACGACCGGTTCGCCTCCCTCGTGCACGGGCTGGCCCACCGCGTCCTCGGCGACGACCGCGCCGCGGACGCCCTCACGCGCGAGGTGTTCGTCCACCTCTGGGAGCACCCGGAGACGTACGACCCCAAGCAGGGGCCGCTGCGCTCCTGGGTCGCGGCGGTGACCCACCGGCTCGCGGTGCAGCGGCTGCGGGCGGGCGGGAACCGCGCCGGTGCGGAGCCGGACCCGGAGCAGGACCCGGAACTGGAGCGGACCGTGCGGCACGCGTCCGTCGCCGCTCGCGCCGACTACATCGTCACGTCGCTGCCCGCCCCGCTGAAGGCGGCGCTGGAGCGGGCGTACTTCCAGCGCCGTGACTACCGCCAGACCGCCGCCGACCTCGGTATCACGGAGGACGAGGCGCGCCGCCGGCTCCGGCTCGGCCTGCAACTGCTGGCCACGGCGCACGACGCGGGCGGCCCGGGCGCGCCGGCCGGCCCCGGCTTCCTCGAGGGCCCCGGCGGCCCCGGCGGCCTTCCGGAACCCGGGGGTCCGGTGTGAACGGCGGACCGGGGAACCCCGAGGAGTCGCGGGCGCACGGCGACGGACGGGACGGCGCGCCGCGCATCCCGCCGCCGCGCACGTCCGTCGAGGACGGCGACCGCCCGCTGCCGCCGGCACCGCGACCGCCCGCCGTGCCCGTCCTGGAGCACCGGGTGCTGATGTCGCTGCTCGGCGCCTGGGCGCTGGCCGCCTGCTCGCCGGAGGAGACGGCGGCCGTGGAGGAGCACCTCGGCGACTGCGGCGCCTGCGCCGAGGAGGCGCTGCGGCTGCGGGACGCCGTCGGGCTGCTCCACCCGCCCGAGAGCCTCGACCTCGACCCCGGGCTGCGCACCCGCGTCCTGGACACCTGCCTCGAACGCCGCCGGCCGCGCATCCCGGTGCCCGGCTGGGCGGCGCCGTACGACGCGGAGACGGCGCGCCTCGACGCGCTGCTGCAGGACATCGGCGACGCGGAGTGGCACGCGCCGGTGCGGCTGCGCTGGTTCGACGGGCAGGCACCGGCCACCCGCCGCACGACGGTCGCCGGCGTCCTCACCCATCTGCGGTGCGTCGACGGACTGGTGGCGGCGGCGCTCGGCCTGGAGGACCCGCTCGCGGAGACCAGCACGGACAAGGAAGCGACGACCGGTTCCCCCACCGGGCGGACGGAGGCGTACTGGAACGCCGCACGGGTGCCGCCGACCCGGGCCGTGCGCGGGCCCTGGCGGGAGCAGAGCCACGCCGTCGTGCGCACGGCCGCGTTCGCGGGCGGCAGCAGCGGCGAACTCGCCGTCTCCTACGGCGACTTCACGCTGCCGCTGCGGGACGCTCTGCTGGACCGCGCCTTCGAGTGCTGGGTGCACGCGGACGACATCGCGGAGGCCGTCGACTACCCGTACGAGCCGCCCGCGCCCCGGCATCTGCACGGCATGATCGACCTGGCCGCCCGGATGCTGCCGCTGTCACTCGCCGCACGGCGCCAGGCGGGACTGGCGGAACCGGCGCCACGCGGACGCCACCTGGTGGCGGCGGGCGCGCCGGGCCGGAGCCTGCGGCTGGAGATCGAGGGGCTGGGCGGCGGCGAGTGGCTGATCCCCCTCGACTCCCCCGGCGCGGCGGCGTCCCTGGACCACACGGTGGCCCACATCGCCCTGGACGGCATCGAGTTCTGCCGCCTGGCCGCGGGCCACGTCCCCCCGGCCGAGGCCGCCGCCGGCCACTCGGGCGACCGCACGGCCATCCAGGAGGTCCTGCTGGCGACGGCGTCGCTGAGCCGGCTGTAGTCAGGAGACGTGGCCTTGGCGGCCGCACGTCGAGCTCACTGTGGTACGGCTGAGTATCGCTCGATGCTCGCGCGTGCTGTCGATCGGTCGAGTAGGCGCAGCTCCCACGGGCCCGTGTTCACGTCGAAGTCCTTGCCGAACCCGACCCATTTGCCCGCCATGCGCCGGCCCGTCGGTTCGATCAACAGCTGGATCGCACCGTGGTACCGGGCGCCCTGGTAGTACCCGTCGGCCGCTGTCTGTTCGGTCCACGTGCCGGTGACGATGTTCCGGTCAACGGTGAGGTCCAGGGACAACGGGCTGTCCGGGTTGGTCGACGCTCCGGGCAGGCTCTGAGCCGTCAGCCGGTTACCGTGCTGGACAATCACGACGTGATGCTTGCAGTCGAACGTCTCGTCACGACTGGACGAGTAGAACTCGTAATGGGACAGCCAGATGCCCGTGTACTCGCTCTGCGGCTCCGACTCCGGGCGCGTGGCAGCGTCGGCCGTGCCGACTTCTCCAGCCTGCATGTCGTGGCCTCCTGCCCCGTCCGAGTGGACGCGCGCCATCGGGATCGCGAACCCCAGTGACTCCGGGGTACGGCCGGTGAACTGCTTCAGTGCCCGCGCATACAGCGGGCGGCATGTCCTGGTCTCTCCGGACTCCCAGCGTTGCACGAGTCGCTTGGAGGCGTCGTTCGGCTCTCCCAACTCCTCGCCTGCGCCACGTAAGCCCCGGGCGAACTCGTCTTGGCTGAGGTTCATCGACTTGCGCACAGAAGTCAGCACGTCATTCGGGATGCGCTCCCGCTCGGCCGGAGTCGTCATGATCCGAGGGTAGTCACGTCACGCCTGCAATGACACCGGTTTGACGCCCTTGGGGTGACACCGACATGACGCCCGAGGGGCGCCTTGAACGTCGCCGCGATGGCCGCGACCAATCCGGAACATGGTCGCCATGTCCATCCGTATCAGCGCTTACACGGTGAGAGCCGACGGCACGCAGACCAGGCCACGGACCCTGTACGAGGGTGAGGGCGGGGAACCTCTCGCCACTGGCCTCATGCCGCCGTGCCTGTGCCTCAAGTGCAGGAGCGGGCGACATGACCGGAGTACCACGGACCCCCAATTACGTGGAGGCAAGCCAGCATGAGTACGGCAGTAGTGATCCGCGACCCGAAGGCGTACGTCACCCCGGACGTGTGGGAGCGGGAGGTAGCCCTCCTCCTCCGCAACCCGGAGAACACGCGCGAACTCGCAGAGGCCAAGTTCGGACAGGCCATCGCCTACCTGGTCACGTGCGGCGAGAACCCGGACCTGCTCATGGGCCCGTCCAAGCAGGTGGACGAGGCATGGCACTCGTTCATGCTCGACTCGATCCCGTACCACCACTTCACCAGCCGGCACTTCGGCCGGTACATCCACCACGTACCGGAACTTCCGGGGACGGCGGCTGGTGCCCAGTGCGTCAGCGACGACAAGGCGACGCTGGACGGCCACGACCTCAAGACCGGCGGCCCGCTCGTCCTGGAACAGACGATCGAGGCCATCAAGGCGGCCGGGTTCCAGATCGACCCCCATCTGTGGGGCATGGAGGACGCAGCCGACTGCAACCAGTGCCACGCCGGGTGCCACGACTCGCCCAAGTAGTAGTGAGTGGCAGGTGAGTTGGGGCCTACCTTCGTACGTTGGGGGTGGGCCCCTCCTGCCGGAAAGGATCACTGCATGTCGTTGTCTGAGTCCTGGGACAGGTATGCGGTCGCGACCAAGCCACGCCGAACTGTGAACGCCATGGGCGATACGACCTGGCTGAACTGGACTCAGTACGCCGATCACGGACCGAACGAGAGCGTTCTGGGCCCCGTGGCCGGACGCCGGGTACTGGAACTCGGCTCGGGGAGCGGCAGCAACCTCGCGCACCTCGTGACGCTCGGCGCGTCAGGTTTGGGGGTAGACATCGCCCCCGCCCGCGAGCCGGTCGCGCGGGAGCGCTGGGGTGGCCTGCCGGGCATCGAGTTCCGTACGGCGGAGGCGACTGAGTTCCTGCACGAGACGGACGAGACCTTCGACGTCGTGCTCTCGATCTTCGGGGCCGTGTGGTTCGTCGACCCGGACATCCTGCTCCCGCTGATCCGCTCGCGCATGGCGCCCGGCGGCATCCTGGCCTTCTCGCACCTGCCTCCCGGCAGCCAGGAACCCCAGTCCGGCCGAGCCGGGGTGCGGTACGACCGCACCCCGGACGAGTGGGAACGCGCCCTGACGACGCACGGCTTCTCCGATGTGCGCGTGACGCTGATCGATCCGCCGGAGGGCAGGAGCGAGGGCACGATGCTCGCCCGTGCCCTGGCGGCCTGACCTCTGTTGCCGCGCGCCTTCGGCCGGAAGCCGCCTCGGCCGGAGGCGGCTTCCGGCTCCGGGCCGGTTTCAGTCGTCCGCTGCCGCGAGCCGTTCGCCGCGCAGTTCGGCGACGTTCACCGCGTCCGCCAGGCACTCCGCCGTTCGACGCAGCATGACCCAACTCTCGTCCGCCGTGAGGTGCGGTCCGGCGAGGACTTCGCGCACCAGCCCCAGGACGACGGCCGCGGATTGGAGCAAGTCGTTCTCGATGGCGTCGCTCATCGCCGCCACCATTCCGCCGGGCTGACAGAAGCCCGTGCGCCCGTCCGCACCCGGCAGCATGCGGCGAAGGCCACTCATGCCGACACTCCCATGGTTGTGCGGTGCGGTGCGCGGTGCCTTCCCCTGCCGGGGTCGAGCCCGCGAAGAAGTGCGCGCAGTAGGGTCGTCATCAGCCGGAGTTCCCTTCCGGTCAGCCCCAGGTGCCGGACCTTGCCCGTCCGCCCTGGGGTGTTTGCGTTTCCTGGGTTCACCATACCCGTAGTTATCCACGGTTATCCACGGATGCGTGGGAACCCGTGGTCACCCACGCTTGGCGGCATGGAGCTTGATCGCACACGTCCGCTGTGGCGGCAGATCGCGGCGGAGATCATCCGGCGGATCGAGGACGGGACCTATCCGCCGGGGAGCCGTGTGCCGTCCACGCTGGAGATCGCCCGGGAGTTCGACGTCGTCAACGCGACGGCGGCGAAGGCCATGCGGCATGTGCGTGAGGAGGGGTGGACGCGTGGGGAGGTCGGGCTGGGGACCTTCGTCGTGGATGCGTTGCCGGGGGCCGAGTAGAGGGTGGGGAGCGCCCCGGCTCACTTCCCCGTCCGTACCCCCCGCGCCACCGCCCGCGCGATCCGTTCCGCGTCCCGGGCCAGCTCCCGCAGCATGCCGCTGATCGGGTTCGTGTAGCCCGTGAAGTACAGGCCGGGGGCGGTCTGCGGGGTGCGGGCGCCGCTCACCACAGGGCGGCCGCGACCGTCCAGCACGCCGAGGTGGCCCAGCAGGGGTTGCAGGCCGCGGGCGTAGCCCGTTGCCGCGATGACCGTGTCCGGTTCGATGCGGGTGCCGTCGGTGAGCAGGACGCCGTCCGCGTCGAAGGACTCGACCGCCGCGACGATCTCGACCTTCCCCGTGCGGACCGCGTCGATGATTCCGACGTCCTGGACCGGGATCGCGCCCTGCTTCACCCTGCTGTACAGGCCCGTGTCCGGACGCGGCAAGCCCCGCGAGGACAGGTCGGGCACGCTGATCCGGCACATCACCTCGGACATCCGGTCCACCAGCCGCACCGGCAGCCGCCGCACCAGCACCGCGCTGTACTGCGCGGCCCACCCCGCCGTGGACCGGCGCACGATGTGCGGCACCGTCCGCACCGCCAGCCGCACCCGCCGCGCACCGCCCTCGACCAGGTCCACCGCGATCTCCGCCCCGGTGTTGCCGGCGCCGACGACGAGCACGTCACGTCCGGCGTACGGCTTCGCCGAGCGGTAGCTCCCGGCGTGCAGGAACTCGCCGGTCCAGTCGGCCCGGCCGGGCCACTCCGGCACGTACGGCGTGTGGTTGAAGCCGGTCGCGACCACCACCGCGCGCCCGGTCAGCTCACGCCCGCCGGACGCGCGCAGCAGCCAGCCGGCGCCGTCCGGCGCGGGCTCCACCCGGGAGACCTCGACCCCGGTGACGATCTCCAGCTCGTGGTACTCCGCGTACTTCTCCAGGTAGCGGACCACGTCGTCGCGCGCCACCCAGCGCCCGAAGGACCGCGGCATCGCCAGGCCGGGCAGCGCCGACAGCCGCCGCGTGGTGTGCAGATGGAGCCGGTCGTAGTGGCCCCGCCAGGACGAGCCGACCCGGTCGGACCTCTCCAGCACCACCGCCCGTACTCCCTGCGCGCGCAGCGCCTGCGCCGCGGCGAGGCCGCCCGGGCCGCCGCCGATCACGTAGACGGGACGGTCCTCCTGGCTCGGCACCGCGCGCGGCCCGGAAGAAGCGGAGGAAGCAGTCGAGTCGGCCATGCATGCGAGCGTAATGACGCCCCGGCTTGATGGGTATCGGTCAAGACCGGAATCGGTTGCGAAACGATCACGGGTGGGGGGCGGGCAAGCCGGAGGACCGCTTCCCGGACGTGTCACCTCGCGCCGTACGGGTTTCAATGGGCGGATGCCCTCTGTCGACGCACACGTCCCGCCCCGGCCCGGTGACCCCGCCCCCTCCTTCCCCGACCTGCGCGGCCACGGGCTGCGCCTGCGGCCCTGGGACCCCGGCTCCGACACCGACGCCGAGGCCTGGCTGCGCGGCCAGACCGATCCGGAGTTCCGGCGCTGGAACACCCCGCTGCGCCCGGTCCGGGACATCGACGGCGCCCGGGAGTCGATGCGGGCGCGGGCGGAGAGCGTGGCCAAGGGGACGAGCGTCGCGTTCTGCGTCACCGACGCGGACAGCGGTACGGCGCTGGGGCACATCGGTTTCAACGAGATAGACCCCGTCGTGCGCTGCGGCCGCATCGGCTACTGGGTGCTGCCCGAGGCGCGCGGGCGCGGGGTCGCCACCCGGGCGCTCGCCCTGGCCGCGCGCTGGGCGATCACCGACCTCGAACTGCACCGTCTCGAACTCGGCCACGCCCTGGGGCACGAGGTGTCCTGCAAGGTCGCCGAGCGGTGCGGCTTCCGTTACGAGGGGACGCTGCGGGACGCGATGTTCGAGGCGGAGCGGCACGACGCCTTCCGCGACGTCCATCTGCACGCCCGCCTCGCCACCGATCCGGAGCCCGTACTGGGCTGACCGGTGCCCGCGCCCCGGGTCACGGCCACAGCAGCTCCCGCGCCCAGGGCGCCGCCCCCGCCCCGCGCCGGTAGCGCAGGCGGACGTGGCGGCGGCGCGGGTCGCCCTGGAAGAACTCGGCCTCCACCGGGGCCAGCCGGTAGAGGGTCCAGGTGGGGGCCGGGGCCTCCGGCTCCGCGGCGGCCCGCTCCCAGGCCGTGTCCGAGCGCGCCGCCAGCTCGTCCAGGGAGTCCAGTACCTCGCTCTGCCGGCCCACCAGCGCGGCCGCCAGCGCGCCCGTCGAACGGGCGTGCAGATCGGCCGCGCCCTCGGCGGCGGGGACCCGCGTCACCGGGCCGCGCAGCCGGACCTGGCGGCCCAGCGCGGGCCAGTAGAAGCCGAGCGCCGCCTGCGGGCGGGCGGCGAGCTGACGGCCCTTGCGGCTGGTGTCGTGCGTGCCGAACGACCAGCCGGCCGCGTCCGCGCCGTGCAGCATCACCGTGCGGACGTCCGGCAGCCCCTCCTCGTCCACCGTCGCCAACGACACCGTGTGCGGCTCCGGCTGACCCGCCGCCACCGCCTCCGCGAACCACGCGGTGAACAGCGCGAGCGGTTCGCCGGGCGCCCCGGCCGGGTCGAACCGCCTCAGTTCGGTGACCTCCGGGTCCCACACCCGCAACGATCTCAGCAACGCCTGAAGGTCTTCGGTCATACGTCGAGTATCACTGGGACGAACAGCGGGGGACCCGGTGACGGGCGAGGGCGACGGCGAGGGAGACGTGGTGGCGACGAGGGCGTGGCGTACGGCGGGTGTGGCGCTGGGCGGGTCACTGCTCCTGGCGGGCGGGGTCACCGGCTGCGCGGCGGCGGACACCGACCGCGGCCCCACCACGTTCGTGAGCGCCCCCGACCTGTTCTATCTGCGCCCGTACGGCGACAAGGCCGGCGCGGCCAACCGCACCCCCTTCCACGTCTCGGCCCGCGACGCCGAGTCCCACGACCCCTACGGCACGTACGGCCACCGGCTCACCGTGGACGCGAGCGACGCGGGCGGTGCCGTACGGCTGAAGATCACCGGGATGAGCCACAGCGGGCCGCGCTGCTCCGGGAGCGCGCGGCGGGTGGTGTGCCGGGTGGACGCCGAGTACGACAGCTGGTCGGCGCTCGACCGCGTCCGCCCCGTCGCCGCCAAGGGCAGCGAGCCGGGGGAGGGCGGGGTCGTGCGGTTCACCTTCACCACCGAGGACGGCACGAAGCACACCACCCGCACCCGTGTGGTCGTCGGCGAACCGGTGGTGCAGGTGCGCAAGTCCGCGCCCTACGAGGACGTCTCGCCGGGCGGGGACCTCACCGCCGCCCTCGTGGTGCGCAACACCGGGGAGGTGCCCGTGCGCGGACTGGGGGTGAAGCTGAGCGCGGGCGAGTTCGAACTGCGGCGCCGGTACGCCAACTGCCGCTATCCGGCGCAGTACCACGCCCACGTGGCCCTCTGCGAGCTGCCCGACGTGCGGATCGAGCCCGGCGAGACGGTCACGCTCGGCCCGGCGCTGCGGCTGCGGGCCTCGGACACCGCGATGAGCGCGTCGTTCAGCCGTGCGGTGTGGCCGCTGGACGTGGGACCGGACAAGAACGAGACGGTGCCGGACGGGGGCGAGAAGGGCGAAGGGCCGCGTCTGGAGGCCGTGCGGACACCGAAGGCGGGCGGTGCGTTCGCGCAGGGGACGGTCTCGACGGCAGTGACGCTGGACACGACGTCCGACTTCCGGGTCGAGGCGGTGCGGACGGACGTCGGCAAGGGGCGGAAGATCCACCTCACGGTGCACGACGACGGGCCCAGCGACCCGGGCTCCGGGGTGCGGCTGGTGTTCACGCCGCCGCCGGGGGCGGTCGTCCGCGAGCAGCCCATGGAGGCGCTCGACGAGGACTACTACGAGCCGTACTGCGAGCGGGAGCGGGGCACGTACGTGTGCGAGGTGGGCAGCCTGCGACCGGGGAAGAGCCGCACCTTCGACTTCACGCTCGACCTGGACCGGGCGGGGGAGGGCACGGTGGCGCTGCGGCCGGGGAAGACGGCCCTCGACCGACGCGATCCGCGGCCGGGGAACGACACGGCGAGGATCACGGTGGAGCGCTGAGCCGCCGGTTGCCCGGGCGACCTCGGCGGTCGTCCGTCCGGCCGTCCGCATGACAGGACTCGGACGTCCGGACGGTGCTGCCGGGCGGGGTGTTGCCGCTCTTGGTCCCGCCTTGCCCGCGTCCTACTTCGTCGGCTTCTTGCCGGTGACGCCCAGGTAGACCAACAGGGCGAGGTTGGGCCGCAGTTCGGCGGCCTTGATGCCGAAGGACTGGGGGCCCTTCTGGTGCGAGGCGACCGCCGCGAGCATCGTCACGATCGAGCCGGCCATCGCCGCGGGGCTGACGTCCTTGTCGACGCGGCCCTTGGACTGGAGTTCGGCAATCGCTTCCGAGAGCGAGCCGTGCAGCGTGTTGAGGGTCTTCGATCTGATCTTGTGGAAACGTTTATCCCCTTCCGCGGCACCGAGCTCCACCACCCGGAGGATGGCGTCGTTTTTGCGCCAGAAGTCGAGGAAGCCGTCGACGAATTCCTGGGCGGTTCCCCAGCCGGAGCGGCCCACCCAGGAGCGTCCCTCGACCAGCTCGCCCAGCACCGCGCTCTCGCCGGCCATACGCTCGGCGATCTCCAGGACGGCGCCTTCGACGTCCGGAAAGTACTGGTAGAAGGTCGCGGGTGACGTGCCCGCCTTCCGTGCGACGTCGATGACCTTGACGTCCCGGTAGGGCGAGGAACTGAGCATCTCACCGAGGCAGTCGAGCAGTTTCTGCCGCGTCGCCTGCCCGCGCCGACCGGCCACGCGGCCGTCGACGGTACGCACTTGTCCTGTCATGTCGTCAGCTTACCGAGGGGTGATCGGAGCGCGATTCGGCCGACTGCAAATGGGGAGTGCGGTCCTCGCGACCCCCTTTTTCCGGGCTCGCGCGGCCGGGTGGGAGCCGCCCCGGAGCAACCCCGCGCGCGAGCCGGCGCCCACGCGGCTACGTTCACCACATGGCCGAAAACCCGCCCCCCACCGACGACAGGGACACCGCCGCGGAGGCGCCGGACACGGGGGCGCCCGACAACGACGAGGCCGGCACCGACGCGCGGGACGCCGAGGCCGGTCCCGCCTTCGCCGAAGGCGTTCCCTGCTGGATCGAAGTGCAGCTCTCCGACGTGGAGGCCGGGCGGCGGTTCTACGGGGAGCTCTTCGGGTGGAGCTTCGAGGCGGCCCCCGACGGCGCGGTGTGGGCCTGCCGGGACGGTGACTCCGTCGCCGCGCTCGTGCCCAAGGGGGACGGGCGGATGCCGACCGTGTGGACCGTGTACTTCGCCGCCCCCGACCTCTCCGCCCTCACCGGGCGCGTCCGCTCGGCCGGCGGCCAGGTGATCACCGGGCCGAGCGCGGTGGACACGCTCGGCGTCATGGCGCTCGTCGCCGACCCCGAGGGAGCCGTCTTCGGGCTCTGGCAGCCCGGCACGCACGCCGGGTTCGCCCGCCGGCACGAGCCCGGCACGTTCACCTGGGCCGAGCTGTACACCCGGGACACCGGCGCCGCGAACGACTTCTACGCCGGCCTCTTCCACGACGCCCTGTTCGGCCCCGGCGCCGCCCCCGACTTCGGCCGGGCCGCCGTCGCCGACGTGTTCCCGCCCGAGATGCCGCCGCACTTCCTCGTCCACTTCGGCGTCGGCGACGTGGAGAAGACGCTCGCCGGCGTCCACCGTCTGGGCGGCCGCACCCAGGCCGGCCCGTTCGGGACGTCGTACGGCACGGTGGCGGTCGTCACGGACAATCAGGGCGCCTCCTTCGCCCTGCTGGAACGGTAGGGCGCCCCCCGACGTTCACCGGACGCGCCCGCGGGGCCGCGCCCGGCCCTTTTGTCCGACAACACCCCGTTCCGCCCGCGGGTTCGCCTCAGGGGCTCCGGACAGGAAGAATCGGGGTGCGTGCCGCCATGGCGGTGCGGTGGTGAGACGCTGCACGGGGTCGCGTACTGGACGAGGGTCACGCGGGCCGTACGGGGAGGTGGCAGGCAAGTGGTGGATCAGCTGACGCAGCACGATCCGCGGCGTATCGGGCCGTTCGAGGTACTCGGACGGCTGGGCGCGGGCGGCATGGGGCTGGTCTATCTCGCGCGCTCGGCGTCCGGGCGCCGCGTGGCGATCAAGACGGTGCGCACGGAGCTGGCCGAGGACCAGCTCTTCCGCGTGCGCTTCACCCGCGAGGTGGAGGCGGCCCGCGCGGTCTCCGGCTTCTACACGGCCGCCGTGGTCGACGCCGACCCGCGCGCCGCGGTGCCCTGGCTGGCCACCGCGTACGTGCCGGCGCCCTCGCTCGAGGAGATAGTGAACGACTGCGGGCCGCTGCCCGCCCAGGCGGTGCGCTGGCTGGCCGCCGGTGTCGCCGAGGCGCTCCAGTCGATCCACGGCGCCGGACTGGTCCACCGCGACCTGAAGCCGTCGAACGTCCTCGTCGTCGAGGACGGCCCCCGGGTCATCGACTTCGGCATCGCCTCCGGCGTTTCGAACACACGTTTGACGATGACGAACGTCGCCGTCGGCACCCCCGCCTACATGTCGCCCGAGCAGGCCAAGGACTCCCGCAGCGTCACCGGCGCGAGCGACGTCTTCTCGCTCGGCTCGATGCTGGTCTTCGCCGCCACCGGCCACCCGCCCTTCCACGGCGCCAACCCGGTCGAGACGGTCTTCATGCTGCTGCGCGAGGGCCCGGACCTGTCCGGGCTCCCCGACGAGCTGCGCCCGCTCATCGAGTCCTGCATGCGGATGGAGCCCACCGCCCGCCCCAACCCCGCCGACCTCCAGGCCCAGCTCGCGCCCCATCTGTTCGGCGCGGGCACCGACGACAGCGGCACGGCCTCGGCGTGGCTCCCGGAGTCGGCCGTCGGCCTGATAGAGACCCGGCGCGGCGGACGGACGACGGTACGGCCCCCGGCACCGCCCGCCCCGCGCGGCGGACCGGCCGCCCCCGTGGTGCCGCCCCCGCCCTCGCACGACCCGGTGCCCATGCCGCTGCCGGCGACCGCCCCCGGCCCCGGACCCGGCGGTGCGCCCGACACCGGTCCGGTGCGGCTCGCGGGCGTCCCGGTGCCGATCGGGCCCGGGCCCCGTGTCGCCGACATGCGCGCCACCGCGATCAAGCCGCTGCCGCCGGAGTCCGCGCTCACCGCCAGCTGGTCCAGGCCGCGCCCCGGCGTCAACGGCGCCGACCCGGCCCCGACGGCCGCCCCGCCCGCCCCGCCGGAGGCCGCGCCCGCCGGCTGGCGGCCCTGGCGTTTCCGCATGTCCAACGACGTGTGGGGCACCCCCTCCGTCGCCGGCGACCTCGTCTACGTCACCTCCTTCGAGGTGCACGCGCTCGACGTCGCCACCGGCCGCCGCCGCTTCAAGACGCGCGACGTCGCCTGGTCGATGACGGTCGCCGACGGCCGCATCCACGCCTCCGACGGGCCGACGCTCGTCGCGCTCGACGCCCGCGAGGGCGGCGACCTGTGGCGGGTCTCCACCGACGCCTGGGTCTACTCGCTCCAGGCCGACCGCGGCACGGTCGTCACCGGCACCCGCGGCGGCGGCGTCCAGGCGTGGGAGGCGTCCACCGGGCAGAAGCTGTGGGAGCTGGCCGGCGCCCAGACCGACTTCGAGGCCCCCGAGGCGGGCCCCGCCGTCCACGACGGCACGGTGTACGTCTGGAAGGACGCCCGGCTGCGCGCCCTCGAGGCCCGTACGGGCGAGGAGCGCTGGTCGTACCCGATCGGCGACGCCGCGTCCTGCGGGGGAGTGCCGGTACGGCTCACCCACGCATCCGACGGCTTCGTGTACGTCTCGGCCGGCACGCGTGTCATGGCCATCGACGTGGCCGGCGGGCATGTGCGCTGGCACTTCGAGGCGCCCGCGGTCTTCCTGTGCCCGCCGGTGTTCGTGCCCGGACCGGCGGTCATCGGCGGCGGCGTCTACCTCGCCGACTACCTCGGCACGGTCTACGCCCTCGACGCCACCGACGGCCGCGACCGCTGGCGGATCGCCACGGAGGCGCGGGCCTCGATCGAGCCCGTGCTGGTGGCCGGCGGCCATGTGCACGTCGGCAGCGGCAAGGGGCTCTACACGCTGGACGCGGTGACCGGCACGCCGAAGTGGCGGTTCCAGGCGGGCGGCGACATCGTGGGCGCGCCGGTGGTCGCGGAGGGCCGCGTCCACTTCGGCTCCACGGACCACCTGCTGTACACGCTCAAGGCCGACGACGGCCGGCTGCGGTGGAAGCTGGCGACGGGCGGGGAGATCACGGGGTCGCCGGTGGTGCGGGACGGGGTGGTGTACGCGTGCAGCAAGGACCGGTGCGTGTACGCGTTGGACGCGGAGAAGGGGACCGGTACGGCGCGTACGGGGTGACGTGCCGTCGGCTGGGGTGGGTTTGACGTGCCGTCGGCTGGGGGCGCCTCATAGCTCGGGGGTGTGCCCAGGTGCGCGGGTGCGGGTGTGTTGTGGTTGATCGCGCCCGCGCGGCGGAGCCGCACAATGTCACTGTCCCGCGCCCCTTACAAGCGCCTAGGGTGGCCCCATGCGTATACGGGGGACCACACTCAGGCTGACCGCTGTCTCGACGCTCGTCGTTCTCGCCCTGACCGGCTTTTCGAGCCGGGGGCACGGTGGGCACGGGCACGGCGGAAGCGGCGGCGGTTGCAGCAGCTCCAGTCAGGATCACGACAGCAGCTACCACAGCAGCGACGACGACAGCGACGACTCGTACGGCGGCAGTTCCGGTGGGTACCGGGACCGGGACCCGTACGACGACAACGACGACGACTACTACGGCGACGGCAGCGGCAGCAGCACGGCGTCCGCCCTCGACGACGCCACCGTGGAACTGGTCGACTGCGCGACCACGAGCAGGCCGTACACCAAGGTCCGGGTGACCAACCCCAACGGTACGAAGGGCACGTTCACCGTCACCGTCGTCTTCAAGGCCGACCTGGACTACGAACTCGACACCGTGCGCAAGGACGTCGAGGTGCCGGCCAACGGCACGGTCACCGCGAAGGTGCGACCCAGCGACGACTCCTTCGCCGCCGAGATCGAGGAGTGCGACCCCGAACCGCAGGCGTCGGAAGCCTCCTGACCCACCGCCTGACCCACCGTCCCGCGGACACACCTCGGCCCCGGCGTCTCCCCAGACGCCGGGGCCGATCCCCGTGTGGGCCCTCCCCGTGGGGCCCTGTTGTGCCCGGCCGCGGTGGCGCTCCCCCCCGCGCCCGCCGCGGCCGGTCCCCCGTGCGGGAGAGGTCCGGTCAGACCGGCTCGTCCGTGGCGTGGACGTTGTCCGTCGACGCCTCGCCGGTGTCGCCGAGCTTCGCCGGCTCGATCGTGGCGTGGACGTTCTTCGCGGCCACGGGCTCGCCCGTCGCGTGCACGTTGCCCTGCGGCTCGGCGACCGGCTCGCCGGTGGCGTGGACGTTGTCCGTGGTGTTCTCGTCGCTCATCTCGAGTTCCTCCCCTGAATCTTCCGGAACGACCTTGCGGTGGAGGGCGGGATCCGCCCGGCAACTCCCCCGTGGACTGCCGGACGGCTCCCGCCTGGCCGGTTCACCATGAGTGCCCGGCCACTCGCCGGTCCGCCTGCCCCCCGACGCGACGGCTCGACATGTCGAGAGTGCCGTACGGCGATAAACGAACGATGAACGTCCGCAGCCGGCCCCCGCCGGACCCGGCGGACGCCCCGCTCACGCGACCGACGCCGGGTTCAGCAGCGTCCGCACCTCGTCCGCCTCCGGCGCGCCCAGCGCCTCGAACAGGTCCAGCGCCTCGCGCCAGCAGACCTGGGCGCGGCCGTGCTGCCCTATGCCGTGCAGCGCGCGTCCGAGGGCGGTCAGGACGTTGCCGCGCCGCCAGTCGCCGCCGATGCCGCGCAGCAGCGTCAGCGCCATCTCGGCGTTCGAGGCGGCCTGGGCGGGACGGCGGGCGGTGAGGTCGAGTTCGGCGAGCCGGAAAAGGGTCATGCCCTCCCACAGCCGCTGCCGGGAGTCCCGGAAGACCAGCAGCGCCTGCTGGAGGCAGTCCGTCGCCTCCACCAGCTTGCCGCTCGCGGTGAGCGCGAGGCCCAGCGCGTAGCGGCCGTTGGCGCCCTTGAGGGCGTGTCCCATGTCGTCGTACATCGCCGTGCCCTGGCGGGCCAGCGCGACCGCGCTGCCGGTGCGGCCGGTGGCCAGGTGGATGCGGGAGAGGTTGCACAGGGCGCTCGCCTCGCCGGGCCGGTCGCCGAGCGCGCGGAAGCTCTCGATGGCGCGGGTGAAGTGCTCCTCGCCGTCGTCGTGGCGGTTCTGGTAGAGCGCGACGACGCCGCTGATGTTCGACGACCAGCAGCAGGTGAGCGGGTCCCCGGCGGCCTCGGCCAGCTCGGTGGCGCGCCGGGCCTCCTCCACCGCCACGTCGAAGCGGCTGCCGGAGATGTGGTGGACGAACGCCAGCGCGGTCAGCGCCCGGGCCTGGGTGCGCGCGTCCCGGGTCTCCTCGGCGACGTCCCGCAGCAGCGCGGCGACCGCATTGTACTCGCGGGAGTTGGCGCCCGACTCGGCCAGGTCGACCGCCGCCCACAGCACGTCGGCGGCGCGGCGCAGGGTGCCGGGGCGCGCGGACTGCCGTACGCAGGCCAGCAGGCAGACGGCCTCCGCGTACAGCCAGTCCTGCGCCGCGTGCCGGTCGGAGAAGGTCAGCCCCGGGTAGGCGGCCCGCTCCAGGTGGTCCACGAGCCGGTCCCCGGGCCGCTCGATGGCGTACCCGCCCGCGACCGTGGCCAGGTAGAAGTCGAGCAGCCGGGAGAGCGCGGCGGCCCGCTCGCCCGGCGTGTGCTCGTCGCGTTCGGCGCAGGAACGCGCGTAGAGCCGTACGAGGTCGTGGTAGCGGTAGCGGCCGGGCGCGGCCGACTCCAGCAGGGACATGTCGACGAGGGACTCCAGCAGGTCCTCCGTCTCGTCAACCGGCAGGTCCAGTACGGCGGCCGCGGCGGCGAGCGAGATGTCCGGGCCGTCGGCCAGGCCGAGCAGCCGGAACGCACGGGCCTGCGCGGGCTCCAGGGCGCCGTAGCCGAGTTCGAAGGTGGCCTTGACGGCGAGGTCGCCGGCGCGCAGTTCGTCCAGCCGGCGGCGCTCGTCGGCCAGCTTGGCGGCCAGCACCGACACCGTCCAGGTACGGCGGGCGGCCAGCCGGGAGGCGGCGATGCGGATGGCGAGCGGCAGGAAGCCGCAGGCGGCGACGACGTCGAGCGCGGCCTCCCGCTCGCCGGCCGCCCGCTCCTCGCCGACGATCCGGGTGAAGAGCTGGAGCGCCTCCTCGGGGGACATCACGTCCAGGTCGACCAGGTGCGCCCCGGCCAGGTCGACCATGCGGATGCGGGAGGTGATCAGCGCCGCGCACCCCTCGGTGCCGGGCAGCAGCGGGCGGACCTGGGCGGCGTCGCGGGCGTTGTCCAGGAGGACGAGGACGCGGCGGCCGTCCAGCAGCGAGCGGTACAGCGCGGCCCGTTCGTCGAGCGAGTCGGGGATCGCGGAGTCGGCGGTGCCGAGCGCGCGCAGGAAGGAGCCGAGGACGGTCTCCGGTTCGGCGGCGCGGGGGCCGGCGCCCTGGAGGTCGACGTAGAGCTGGCCGTCGGGGAACGCGGCGCGGGCCTGGTGCGCCACGTGCACGGCGAGGGTGGTCTTGCCGACGCCGCCGATGCCGGCCAGCGCGGAGACGGCCATCACCCGGCCGTTGCCCTCGGCGGAGGCGAGCACCTCGCCCAGTTCGGTGACGAACGACGAGCGGCCGGTGAAGTCCGGGACGGTCGCCGGGAGTTGGGCGGGCCGTACGGGGGCGGCGGCCGGTTCCTGGGCGGGCGCGGGGGGTTCGGCGAGGGCGGGGTCGGCGCGCAGGATGCGCTGCTGGAGCTCGCGTAGGTCCGGGCGGGGGTCGACGCCGAGTTCCTCCGCGAGGAGGCGCCGGGTGTCGGCGTAGACCGCGAGGGCCTCGGCCTGCCGGCCGCTGCGGTACAGCGCCAGCATCAGCAGCTCGCGCAGCCGTTCGCGCAGCGGGTGGGTGGCGGTCAGCGCGGTGAGCTCGGAGACGGCCTCGCCGTGGTGGCCCTGCTCCAGGTCCATGTCGAGCCGGGACTCCAGGTGCTGCAGCCGCCACTCCTCCAGGCGGGTGCGCTGGGTCTCGGCGTACGGGCCCGGGACGTGCGCGAGCGATTCGCCGTCCCACAGGGCCAGCGCCTCGTCGAGCAGTGCGCGGGCCCGGGCCAGGTCACCGGAGGAGCGCGCCTTCTCGGCGTCGGCGACGAGTTCCTGGGCGCGCAGCAGGTCCAGCTCGTCGCCCTCGGCCAGTCTGAGCGCGTAGCCGCCGGACTCGCTGTGCAGCACCCCGGAGCCGAGCGTCTTGCGCAGCCGGGAGGCGTAGGTGCGAATGGTGGCCAGGGCGCGGGAGGGCGGTTCGTCGCCCCACAGGGCGTCGATCAGCTCGGACGCGGTCGCCGTACGGCCCTCGCGCAGCAGCAGCGCGGCGAGCTGGGCGCGCTGCTGGGGCGAGCCGGTGGGCAGCGGTTCGTCGCCGCGCCAGGCACGCACCGGGCCGAGCACGCCGAAGCGCAGCGCCGCCGCCCGCTCGGCCCGCCCCTGCTCCGGCACCCGCGGTCCACCGTCCATCGCCGCCTCCGCCCCCCTGCGCCACCGACATCATGTCAACGAGGCAAGTCTGCCTTGTCCTTGGCGAATGCGTCAGCCGTGCGAGACCGCGATCACAGGCCGCCGTGCGGCATACCACCGAACCCGCACACGCTCCCCACACGTTCGCACGGGGGAGTGCAGCCCGTGGGGCCCGAGTGGGGGACGGCCGTTCCGCCCGGCCGGGAAATGCCTCGACAGCGGGCCCGGGGATCGGAGACCCTTCGCGCGATGACCAGAATCGACGACACGCCTCCCGCATGGGACGAGCGCACCCAGCTCACCACGTTCCTCGACTACGCCCGCGACACGGCCCGCGCGAAGTGCCAGGGGGTCTCCGCGGAGCACGCGCGCACGGCGCTCCTGCCCGGCTCGCCGCTGATGACCATGAGCGGGGTGATCAACCACCTCCGCTGGGTCGAGTACTACTGGTTCCAGGTGGTCTTCCTCGGCGAGGAGGACCAGGGACCCTGGACGGACGAGGACCCCGACCGCGAGATGCGGATCGCCGTCGACTTCCCGCTTCCGCAGCTGCTCGACGAGTACGCCGAGCAGAGCGCCCGGTACCGCGACCTGGTCGCCCGCAACGCCCTGGGCAACCGGGCCCGGCGCCCCGTCCGCGACGGACTCCACGTCGACCTGCGCTGGATCCTCCTCCACCTCACGGAGGAGACGGCCCGCCACAACGGCCACCTGGACATCCTGCGCGAGATGCTGGACGGCACGACGGGCGACTGACCCCTTTGCGGGGAGCCCCGCGTGCGGCCCGTTCAGCCGTCCAGATCCACCCGCACCGTCAGCAGGTTCGTCCCCAGCGCCCGGACGACGCCGCTGTTGCCCCGGGGCAGCGTGCGCAGCCGGGCCACGGGGTCGTCGTCGGGCAGCGGGTGCGCCGTCCCGGTGTGCCAGCGCCCGCGCAGCCGTACCCGGACCCGGGGGTCGGCGAGGATGTTCCGCACGTACTGCGAACGCTCCCCGAACTCCGACACCAGCCAGAACGCGTCCCCCACCCGCCGCCCCCCGACCGGCGTACGCCGGGGCAGCCCCGACACCCGCCCGGTGGTCTCCAGCAGCACCTGCCCCGGCATCCGCCGGCTCAGCGGATTGGCGACGTACCGCTGGAAGGCGGTGGTGAGACGGAAGCGGAGATCGACGTCACGGGTCATGATCCTCGGCTCCTTCGGGGCGGCGGACGCGGACGGGACCGTACGGCCACCCTACGCATCCCCGGCTCACCCGTACGGTGACCCGCGCACTCCGCCGGCCCGCCTGCCCCGCCACCCCCGTTCCCCCTGATCACCCCCTACGTATCCTCGAAGGATGACGACTTCCGCGACCTCCGGGACCGGGTACCCCACCGAGAACTCCATGCGTCGCGCGCTGAAACGCGCCCGGGAAGGCGTCGCGCTCGACGTCGCCGAGGCGGCCGTGCTGCTGCGGGCGCGTGGCGCGGCGCTCGACGATCTCGTCGCCTCCGCCGGACGCGTGCGGGACGCGGGGCTGGAGGCGGCCGGCCGGCCCGGGGTCATCACCTACTCCAAGAGCGTCTTCGTCCCCCTCACCCGGCTCTGCCGGGACAAGTGCCACTACTGCACCTTCGTCACCGTCCCCGGAAAGCTCCGCCGCGCCGGGCACGGGATGTTCATGTCGCCGGACGAGGTCCTCGACATCGCCCGCGAGGGCGCCGCCGCCGGCTGCAAGGAAGCCCTGATCACCCTCGGCGACAAGCCCGAGGACCGCTGGCCCGAGGCCCGCGAGTGGCTCGACGCGCACGGCTACGACGACACGATCGCCTACGTCCGCGCCATCTCCATCCGCATCCTGGAGGAAACGGGGCTGCTGCCCCACCTCAACCCGGGCGTCCTGAGCTGGACGGACTTCCAGCGGCTCAAGCCCGTCGCCCCGAGCATGGGCATGATGCTGGAGACCACCGCCACCCGCCTGTGGTCCGAGCCCGGCGGCCCCCACCACGGCTCCCCCGACAAGGAACCCGCCGTCCGGCTGCGGGTCCTTCAGGACGCCGGCCGCTCCTCCGTGCCCTTCACCTCCGGGCTGCTCATCGGCATCGGGGAGACGTACGAGGAGCGCGCCGAGTCGCTGTTCGCGCTGCGCCGCGTCTCCCGCGCGTACCACTCGATCCAGGAACTGATCATCCAGAACTTCCGCGCCAAGCCCGACACCGCGATGCGCGGGATGCCGGACGCGGAACTGGACGAACTCGTCGCCACCGTCGCCGTCGCCCGGCACATCATGGGTCCCGCCGCCTGCCTCCAGGCGCCGCCCAACCTCGTCGACGGCGAGTACGAGCGGCTGATCGCCGCCGGGATCGACGACTGGGGCGGGGTCTCGCCGCTCACCATCGACCACGTCAACCCCGAGCGCCCCTGGCCGCAGATCGATCTGCTGCGCGAGCGCTCCGCCGACGCCGGGTTCACGCTGCGGGAACGCCTGTGCGTGTACCCGGAGTTCGTGCGCCGCGGCGAACCCTGGCTCGACCCCCGGCTGCGCCCGCACGTGGCCGCCCTCGCCGACCCGGAGACCGGGCTCGCCCGGGAGGACGCCCTCCCGCGCGGCCTGCCCTGGCAGGAACCCGAGGAGGCCTTCACCGCCACCGGCCGCACCGACCTGCACCGCACCATCGACACCGAGGGCCGCACCAGCGACCGCCGCGACGACTTCGACGAGGTCTACGGCGACTGGGGCGCCCTGCGCGAGGCCGCCGCCCCCGGCATGGCACCCGAACGCCTGGACACCGACGTCCGCGCCGCGCTCGCCACCGCCGCCGACGACCCGACGAAGCTCACCGACGACGAGGCCCTCGCCCTGCTGCACGCGGACGGCCCGGCCCTGGACGCCCTGTGCCGTATCGCCGACGACGTCCGCGCGTCCGTCGTCGGCGACGACGTCACCTACATCGTCACCCGCAACATCAACTTCACCAACGTCTGCTACACCGGCTGCCGTTTCTGCGCCTTCGCCCAGCGCCGCACCGACGCCGACGCCTACACCCTCTCCCTGGACCAGGTCGCCGACCGCGCCCAACAGGCGTGGGACGTGGGCGCGGTGGAGGTGTGCATGCAGGGCGGCATCCACCCCGACCTGCCCGGCACGGCGTACTTCGACATCGCGCGGGCGGTCAAGGAGCGCGTCCCCGGCATGCACGTGCACGCCTTCTCCCCGATGGAGGTCGTCAACGGCGCGACCCGCACCGGCATGTCCATCAGGGAGTGGCTGAGCGCCGCCAAGGAGGCGGGTCTGGACTCGATTCCCGGCACGGCGGCCGAGATCCTCGACGACGAGGTCCGCTGGATCCTCACCAAGGGCAAGCTCCCCGCGGCAACGTGGATCGAGGTCGTCGAAACGGCCCACGAACTCGGCATCCGGTCCTCGTCCACGATGATGTACGGCCATGTGGACCAGCCCCGGCACTGGCTCGGCCACCTCCGCACCCTCGCGGGCATCCAGCAACGCACCGGCGGCTTCACGGAGTTCGTCACCCTGCCGTTCATCCACACCAACGCCCCCGTCTATCTGGCGGGGATCGCCCGCCCGGGCCCGTCGACGAGGGACAACCGTGCGGTGACGGCGATGGCCCGCCTTCTGCTCCACCCGTGGATCCCCAACATCCAGACCAGCTGGGTGAAGCTCGGCACGGAGGGCGCCGCCGAGATGCTCCGCTCCGGCGCCAACGACCTCGGCGGCACGCTGATGGAGGAGACCATCTCCCGCATGGCGGGCTCCTCCTACGGCTCCTACAAGTCCGTACGCGACCTCGTCGCCGTCGCCGAGACGGCCGGCCGCCCCGCCAAACCCCGCACCACGCTGTACGGCGAGGTCCCGGAGGAACGCCGGCGAACGGCCGCGTCCTCGGACGGCCATCTGCCGGAACTGCTGCCGGTGCTGGAGTAGGCCTACGAAGCGCCACGCCCCGTGGATGTGGGGGTGTGGCGCAGGAGGACCCGTGGGCCGAAGCGCAGCGTCTCCGTTCGATTACAGTGCCGCTCGTCGGACATGCGGACGGTGGCCGTGAGGAGGCCTGGGTGGGTGCGACAGCCGGTGCCGTCTGGGGCCGTACCGAACAGCAGGACTTCCGCAGCCGGGTCCGCGGAACCCTGCTCGGTGCCGCCCTCGGCGACGCGCTCGGCACCCCCCTCGACGCCCTGTCCACCTCCCGCATCCACGAGGAGTACGGCACCGACGGCCCCGTCGAACTCGCCGTCCACCACGGCCGGCGCGGCACCGTCTCGCACCTCACCCAGCTCACCCTGTTCACCCTGGACGGCCTCATCCGCGCCCAGGTCCGCCGGGACACCGGCGCCTGGCACCCGCCGACGGACCTGCACCGCGCGTACCGCCGCTGGGCGGCCACCCAGCGGGACTGGGGCCCGGATTTGCGGCGCACGGAGGACGGCTGGCTGGCCCGCGAGGAGTGGCTGTACGCCCGTCGCGCCCCGACCCGGGCCTGTCTGCTCGGCCTCGGCGACGACGTGATGGGCACCCCGGCCGCGCCCAAGAACCCGGCGGCGGTGGGCCCCGAGGCGGTGGCCCGCTCCGCGCCGTTCGGACTGCTGGTGGGGTGGGAGCCGCAGCTCGTGCTGCAACTCGCCCTGGAGTGCGCCGCCCAGACCCACGGGCACCCCACGGCGTACCTCGCGGCGGGCGCGTACGCCGTCGTCGTGCACGCGCTCGCGCGCGGCGAGGACCTGGACGCCGGGGTGCAGCGCGCGCTGCACCTGCTGTCCGTACGGCCGGGGCAGGCGCCGGTGGCGGAGGCGCTGCAACGGGCACTGGGGGCGGTGCGGCAGGGGCTGCCGTCGCCGGGGCGGGTGGAGGAACTGGCGGACGGCGGCTCGGCGGAACGGGTGCTGTCGGCGGCGGTGTACTGCGCCCTGGTGGGCGAGGACGTACGGCACGGACTGCGCCTGGCGGTACGCCACGGGGGTGCCTCTGGCACGGTGGGCGCGCTGGTCGGGGGCATGCTGGGCGCGCTCTACGGCGAGACGGCGCTGCCCCCGGCATGGCTGGTGGAACTGGAGGGCCGCCCGACCATGCTCGTCCTCGCGGACGACTTCGCCATGGAAATGACCCAGGGCCCGTCCCTGCACACACCAACGGGGGCGGCCCCGGGCTGGCTGTCCCGCTATCCGCGGGCGTGAGGAAGTGTTCTCGCCCCCGCCCATCAGATCGCGCAGTTCCCCGCGCCCCTGATCAGGGGCGCGGGAAACTGCGCATCCTTCGGGGGTCCGGGGGCTTGCCCCCGGGGACGGGAATGGGCAGGGGCGGCGGGGGCGAAGAGAATCCCCGCCGCACGCTCAGTCCCGCACCGTCGAGTCCAGGGCCGGCTTGCCCTCGGGCGGTTCCGCCGGCTCCGCCGGGGCCGGCGCGGCGGCCTCCGCGCCGCCGCCGTCCGTGTTCAGCGTTTCGATGACCGCCACCCGCTCCGGTGTGTCCTCCGCCCGCAGGAACCCGAGTCCCACGTACAGCACCAGGGAGATCACCATCGGCACCGCCACCTGGTACTCGAGGCGTACGTCCGTGCGCTGCGAGAAGTCCAGGTTGTAGTTGACGAAGAAGAACGCCAGCAGCCCCGCCGCCCAGCTCGTCAGGGCCGCCGTCGGGCCGGAGCGGCGGAACGGCCGCAGCAGGCCGAGGATGAACGGGATCGCGATCGGGCCCATCAGTCCGGCCACCCACTTGATGACGACCGTGATGATGTCCTTGAACGTCGGCGAGTTCACCTGCGTCGCCACCGCCATGGACAGCCCGAGGAACGCCAGCGTCGTCACGCGCCCGGCGATCAGCCCGGCCCGCGAGTCCCACGCCCGCGCCGCCCGCGACAGCACCGGCATCACGTCCCGCGTGAACACCGCCGCGATCGCGTTCGCATCGGAGGAGCACATCGCCATGGTGTGCGAGAAGAACCCGACGACCACCAGGCCCAACAGCCCGTGCGGCAGCAGCTGTTCGGCCATCAGCCCGTAGGAGTCGGAGCCGTCCGGCTTCTGCGCGGTCACCAGCAGCGGCGACAGCCACATCGGCGTGAACAGGATCACCGGCCACACGAACCACAGCGTGGCCGACAGATACGCCGACTTCCGTGCCATCCGCGCATCGCCCGTGGCCATGTAGCGCTGCGCCTGGTTCCACATGCCGCCGTTGTACTCGAACAGCTTGATGAACAGGTACGCGATGAAGAAGACGGTGAGGTACGGCCCGGCGAAGCCGTCCCCGTGCCCGTGCAGCTTCGGCGAGTCCAGCGCGTCGCCCAGACCGCCCTGCTTCGCTATCTCGTGCAGCGCGATCACCAGCATGGCGAGGCCGGCCAGCACCTGGATGACGAACTGCCCGAGCTCGGTCAGCGCGTCCGCCCACAGCCCGCCGATCGTGCAGTACACGGCCGTGATGCCGCCGGTGATGATGATGCCCTGGGTGAGGGTGACGCCGGTGAAGACGCTCAACAGGGTCGCGATCGCGGCCCACTTGGCGCCCACGTCCACGATCTTCAGCAGGATGCCGGACCAGGCCAGTGCCTGCTGCGTCGGCACGTTGTAGCGGTCCTTGAGGTACTCGAGCGGCGAGGCCACGTGCAGCCGGGAGCGCAGCCGGTTCAGCCGGGGCGCGAACAGCCGGGCCCCGACCAGCACACCGATCGCGATCGGCAGCGCCCAGGTGACGTACGAGGTGACGCCGTAGGTGTACGCGATGCCGGCGTAGCCGGTGAACATCACCGCGCTGTAGCCGGACATGTGGTGGGAGATGCCGGAGAGCCACCAGGGCATCCGGCCGCCCGCGGTGAAGAAGTCGCTCACGTTGTCCACGCGCTTGTGGGACCAGACGCCGATCGCCGTCATCACACCGAAGTACGCGACCAGGACGGCCCAGTCGAGACCGTTCATGTGCCCCCTTCCAGGGTCCGTCTTCTGAACATCGCTCAACGGGCTGGCACTTCGCCCCATGGGTCGACAGAACCGGAAGTAGCCGCTGGAGACCGCGGAAGGCCGCGAAGTGCCCGCTCATCCTGGGTTCGGGGCCCGGTGGGCGGCAAGCGAGTGGAAGGTCAAGTCGCGGTAAAATGGTTCTGCTACATGAACAATCTCCGTCTACATGAATCGATCGCAGATCGCTGTTGTCCTGAAACAGACGTTTGGCGGGCAGGGAAAAGCCCCCTCGGCTGGGACGGCGGCCAGTCGAGAGGGCGTCAGCGGTGGTGCGTGAAAAGGGTGGTGCGTGTGTCGTGACTACGGTGACGCGCGCTCAGCCCATGTCCGGCGTGCGCCGGCCCACCTCCGTCACGAAGGCGTTCCACGCGTCCGCCGGGAAGGCCAGGGCGGGACCCTGGGGGACCTTGGAGTCCCGGACGGCCATCGCCGCCGGAACCGGGGACTTGACCTCGACGCACGCGCCGTTTCCCGTGGAGTACGAGGACTTGGTCCAGGTCTCGGTGGCGCCCTGCTGAATTGCCATGTTCGCTCCGCTAGTGCTGTTCGGCCGGTCGTGATGTGCTGTCTCCGCGCCGCGGACCCGCCTCGCGGACCCACGGCACGGTTCGCGCCAACATTGCTGCTCCATTGGCGTGATCGACGCTACTCGTCACGATCGGCGGGCGGAGTGAGCATTCACTCGACCGGGTGGCATATTCCAGAGGGACTTCCGCCGGAACCACCCAAGGTGTACCGTCCGGCCTTTCCTCGCGGCCGCGCTCGACGGCCCGCGCTCGACGGCCCGTGCCCGACGGCCCGCGCCCGACGGCCCCCGGCCCCCCTCAGCCCCGGTACTCCCGCGCGTACTCCTTGGCGAGGCGCGAGATGACCTCGCGGGACTGCTCCACGTTCAGCGCCTGCGCCCGCAGGTGCTCGTACATCACGCTGTACTTCTGCACGTCCGCGGCCTTCTCCAGATACAGGTCGCTCGTGACACCCTCGATGTAGACGACGCTGGAGTCGGCCGCGTCCGGGAACTCCAGGATCGCGTACTGCCCGTTGAGCCCGGGGTGGGCGCCCATCTCGAACGGGATCACCTG
The DNA here is from genome assembly GCF_036226765.1 of Streptomyces sp. NBC_00670. Lineage (NCBI taxonomy): Bacteria > Bacillati > Actinomycetota > Actinomycetes > Kitasatosporales > Streptomycetaceae > Streptomyces > Streptomyces sp. NBC_00670. The sequence goes on along the minus strand of NZ_CP109017.1, from coordinate 3,229,175 downwards.
CACGGTGACGTGCGGCAGCTGGGACTGCTCGATGAGGTGCTCCAACTGCTCCCGCATCACCAGCCGGCTGCCGACCACCCGGTGCAGCGCGGCCTCGTCCAACACCGTCCACAGCCGCAGCGGGTTCTCCGGCGCGGAGATGCGGTCCTGCCTGCGCATCCGCACCTGCACCCGTTTGTCGATGTCCGCCTGCGCGGTCTCGGGCAGCGCGCCCGCGATCAGCGCCTCGGCGTACGGGCGCGTCTGCAACAGGCCGGGGACGACCTGGGGGTCGTAGATGCGCAGCGAGGCCGCGTCCGTCTCCAGACCGATGTACACGCTGTACGGGATGTCGCCGAAGGAGTGCCACCAGCCCTGCTGGCGCGAGTCCTTGGCCATCTGCATCAGCGAGTCGACGATCCTCACGTCCTCGACCTCGTACACCCCGCACAGATCCCGTACGTCGCGCTGGCTGATGCTGCGCCGTCCGTTCTCCAGACGGCTGATCTTCGACTGCGAGACCAGCAGCCGCTCGGCCACTTCCTCGGCCGTCATGCCCTTCAACTCGCGGAGCCGGCGCAGCTCCTGGCCCAGCCGGCGGCGCCGGACGGTGGGATTGACATTGGACGCCACGGGACGTGCACCTCCGGCTGCCTGCAAGGCTGACTATGCGTATCTGCTGTTGAGCAGATTGCCACCAAGGTGCTTACTACCGCTGGGAAACGGTGGATATGCGGCACGTACACGCCAGTTCGGGACCGCACACGCCCGGGTGGGAACCCGTGGGATCCCCGGGGTCCGGGACGCCGTACGGGGCCGGGTGGACGTGCCCGCGCGGGGGCGGTGGGGCCGTGACGGCTCCCGGACGCGGGGTGCGTCCAGGGGTGTACGGCTCCACCGCCCCGCGCGGGCCTGCGGCTCCCGGAACGGGTCGTGGGGACTGCGGTGCGGCGGTGGTGTGGCGCGTGTCAGTGCGCCACGACGCGTGCCATGGGGCTGGAGCCCCGGTGCGGCTGCATCGGCACCCCGCGTGCGGGCTCGGGACCGGCGGGGCCACCGGCCGGCCGGCCGTTCGCCGGACCCCGGCGCGGCTGCCCGGCCGCCCCGTTCTGGACGTCCATCACGGCGTGCGCCACGAGTCCGCCCATCGGGTCGTGCCGGATCAGGTCCCGCAGCCGGGAACGGGACGAGCGTCCCTCGTTGCCCGGGTACAGGTGCTTGCCGAGACCGACCGCGTGGGCCAGCGCGGCGAGCGCCGCGGTCCGCGGGTCCGGCGGCACGCCGGTGCGGATCGCGGAGTCCAGCCGGGCCCTGATCTCCCGGCTGATCGCGTTGTCCGTCGCCTGGTAGCGCGTCGTCGGCAGCACCCCGCACATCTGGCCCGCCACGGCATGCACCATGCCGCACCGCTCCAGGTGCGAGAGATACGTCTGACGCAGCCCCAGCCGGGGCCCGCCGATCCAGTGGACCGCACGCACCGGAGCGCCGCGCCTTCGCAGCAACTCCAACGCGCAGTCCAGAGTCGGATCTCCTGTCGGCCGTGGTACCACCACGGCGATACGATCCCCGTCCGGGGCTATCCGTCCGGCCAGCGCCAGCTCCACTAGCTGTGCTCCGGCCAGACCCAGGTCGAGCGACTGCGGCTGCGCAGTGGTACCCGTGGCCGGGTCCAGTGCGAGCAACAGAAGCTCCTCCG